>CANQAF010000037.1 GCA_947588975.1 uncultured Bacilli bacterium | reverse complement strand
AAATCAATGGGGAACAACTATTCTTAGAAGTAAATGAATTATCAAGAATGTTTCGTTTTTCCATGAAATTAGGGTGCCTAGTAATTACATTAGATACTGTAAAATTAGATAAGCATTTTATATATTATCTAATTGATTTGATGAAAATATTAAAAAAACAAACTTAAAATTTGTGTATTGTATACAAAAAGTTAGTCATATATTTTGACTATCTTTTTTTAGTGGATATTAAGAAAATATGAAAAGATTGAAATAATGCTTTCATATGTGCTATAATTTTTTTAGTAATGGGAGGTTTATATGGGAAAATTAAGAGAAGAATATGATAGTTTAATAGAACAAAGAAGAAAAATTATTGAACAATTAACAATGCTTGAAGAAAGTGAAACAGTACAACAATATATTGAATTAAAAAAACAGAACGAAGAATTGTATAATCAACAACTTAGTTTATATAGAGATGTAAAAATGGAAGAATATGCATCTTGTAGTCATATTTTGGTATGTTCTAAGCTAGTTTATGATAGATATGAAGGCCGTACATGCGAATGGTGTGGATGCATAAAGTGCGGTTTAGATACTAGTGTTTTAGATAGTGACTATCCATTAGGTTTACAGAAAATTATGTATGATTATCTAAAAAAGAGTCATCTTCATAGTCTTAATATTCAAGAAATTAAAACGGATGTTATATGCGATATGGATTTAGCACAAGTAATATACGCTAAAATAAAAAGTGTATATCCAAATATAGATGATGAAACGGCTAGAAAATATTTTGAAATAGCATTAGATAATATTAGAAATATTAAAGTCAGTGATGAAAGAAAAGAAAATAGGGCCAAGAGACTATCATTAGATTCTAAATTTAAAAAATGGGATATTTCCTATTTACTTTACAGCTGAAAAAACAACAAGATACATAAACAAAAAATAAGCGTTTTGCTTATTTTTTTTCGATTACATTAATAATATTTGGAATAATTTGTTTTTTACGTGAAATAATATCTTTTAAATAATATCCTTGTTCAATATGCTCAATATTAAAAGCATTATCTAAAATATCTTTTGATTTGTCATTATAAAAAACGTACGAACCATTATTAATAATATCTGTTGCGAATAATGCTACAATTTCATAATCATTATTTTCTGCAACTTTATTAATTAATGAAATATATTCCTCTTTTTCTTTCATGATTTCATCTATATTAAGCGTTGTAATCTGTCCAATACCGATTTTTCTGTCATCAACTGTAAAGTTTTTGAAATCAGTGTAAAGAATTTCTTCTTTTGTTTTTCCTTTTAATGAAGATCCGGCTTTTAACATTTCCATACCATATTCTTGATAATCAATATTTGCGATTTTCGCTAATTCTACAACGGTTGTAATATCAGTATTTGTGGTTGTAGGAGATTTAAATAATAGAGTATCCGATATAATACCAGATAACATAAGTCCTGCAATATGAGGAGGAATTTCTACATGATTTTCTTTATATAACATTGCAATAATTGTATTGGTACTTCCTACAGGCATATTTCTAAAATTGATGGGAAAACTAGTACCAATTGTGCCGATTTTATGATGATCAACAATTTCAATAATGTCTGCTTCTTCAATTCCATCAACACTTTGTACAATTTCGTTGTGATCTACTAGAATTACTTGTTTTCTTTTTTTATCGTTTACATCAGATAACCTTAAAATTCCAAGACATTCATTATTTTTATTTAGTACAGGATAGTTACTATATTTTGTTTTACTAGCAAAATTAATAAAGTCATTGACGTCTTCATCCTCTTGAAAAGAAACAACAGTGTCCAAAAATGAAATATTATCTAGGTAATTGGCAAGTCCTATTTTTCTAGATGTAACAAAGGTATCATATGGTGTTTTAATCACATTAATACCGTTTAATTTGGCTTGTTTTAAATGTTCTTCTTTGATTTCTGACAAATTGGTTAATATTAGCATTTTGACTTTTTGTTGAATTGCATATTCAATTACACTATGGCGGTCACCAACAATTAAGATAGTATTTGGTTTTAATTCTACATGCTCTATAAATGTTGTACTACGGTAAGATGCTATCAAAATATTCCCTTCGATTTCTTCATCATTTCTAACAAACTCTTTTGCATCTAGGGATTTTAATAAATTGTCGTATGATGTACGCAAAGTATTCATATCACCCATTATCTGTGATTTTGCAATATCTTTCATAGAAACTAAACCGGTAAAATGGTTATTGTTATCTACAATAGGAAGACTACTCACATAATGTTCGTTCATGTAGTCAAGCCCTTCCATTATAGAATGTTTTCCATTCATATAAAAATCTTTTAAATATTCAATATCTTTAATTTGTAGACGAACATCGTTTAAATATTTTGGTGTTTTTACTTTCCAATAGTTTAAAACAAACTTTGTTTCGTTATTAACAGCTCCTAATACTCTTGGTGTGGTACTAATACCTAATTGATTTTTTAAATAGGAAAGTGTAATAGATGCAGTAACACTATCCGTATCCGGTTTTTTATGTCCAAAAATATAAATTTTTTCCAAATAGGTTCACTTCTTTCATTCTAGGCTATTATTATCATAACAAAAAAACTCCTATTTGATAAGTATATATTGTAAAAAAATAACCAAAATATGGTTAGAGAGTGAGGTAATTTATGAAAGCAACTGGTGTTGTGAGACGTATTGATGAATTAGGAAGAATTGTAATTCCAAAAGAAATCCGTACAACAATGCGTATTCGCGAAGGCGAAAATATTGAAATTTTTATCGATGATAATCAAAATATTGTTTTGAAAAAATATTCGGCAATTAAGAAATTAGGGGATTTTGCACAAAGTTTTACAGACGCTATCTATTCATTTTTAAAATATAATATTATTATTACAGATACAGATAGCGTAATTGCTGTATCGGGACCTTTAAAAAAAGAACTCAATGGGCGAGATTTAAGTGAGAATATGCTTGCTGCAATTAAACGAAGAGAAAATATATTAGAAACACATACAAAACCAATTACAATTACTGATAATAAGAGTTATGAAGGAACTTATATCATCCATTCTATTATTAGTAATGGCGATGTCGTTGGACTTGTCATTATTTTGTCAACTGAAGATAATATTGGCGATACAGAAGAAAAAATTGTACAAATTGCTTCTCAATTTTTAGCAAAATATCTTGAAGAATAGGGAAACATATGTTATACTAAACAAAATTATAAAGATTATGAAAGAGAGAAAAATAATAGAATTTTATAGAGAACTTGTGGTTGGTGGAAACAAGTAAGGATATTATTTCGAATGGCTCTGGAATCGTTTTTGTGAATGTTTAGCAAGAACCGTGAAACCGCGTTAAGGACTCAAGTGTATAGAGTAATCTATAAAATAAGGTGGTACCGCGTTTGAAGACGTCCTTAATATAAGGATGTTTTTTAATTTTCACACAATCACAAAAATAGTTACATATAATAACTATATGTAAATGATGTAGTGTTATTTAAGGAGGTTAATATGAAACCAAAATATTATATTTCAACAGCAATTGCCTATGCTTCTGGGAAACCACATATAGGAAATACATATGAAATTGTGTTAGCAGATGCGATTGCACGTTATAAACGTTTAACAGGTTATGATGTTTATTTTCAAACTGGAACAGACGAACATGGCCAAAAAATTGAAGAAAAGGCACATAACGCAGGATTGCAACCACAAGAGTTTGTGGATGAAAGAGCCTTAGATGTTCGAAAAATATGGGATGTTATGAATACAAGTTATGACAAATTTGTTCGTACAACTAATCCCGCACATAAAGAAATGGTTTCTAAAATATTTAAAAAGCTTTATGATCAAGGAGATATTTACAAGGGACGATATGAGGGATTATACTGTACACCATGTGAATCTTTCTTTACAGAGTCACAATTAGTTGATGGAAAATGTCCAGATTGTGGTAGAGAAGTAAAACCAGCAAGTGAAGAAGCATATTTTTTCAAATTAAGTAATTATACAAAAAGATTAGAGGACTATATTGCAACACATCCTAACTTTATCAAGCCAGAAAGTCGCTTAAATGAGATTGTGAATAACTTTATCAAACCAGGGTTACAAGACCTTTGTGTATCTAGAACATCATTTGATTGGGGAGTTCCAGTTACATTTGATGACAAACATGTTATTTATGTATGGATTGATGCTTTGAGTAATTATATTACATTTTTAGGATATGATGTGGATGGAAATCATTCTGAAGAATTTAAAAAATATTGGCCTGCGAATGTACATTTAATAGGAAAAGATATTTTAAGGTTCCATACGATTTATTGGCCAATTATGTTAATGGCTCTTGATTTACCACTTCCAGATCAAATATTTGGACATCCTTGGTTATTATTTGGTACAGATAAGATGAGTAAATCAAAAGGAAATATCGTATATGCAGATGATCTTGTAAAAGAATTTGGTGTAGATGCAGTTCGTTATTATATGTTACATGAAATGCCATATGCGAGTGATGGAACATTTACTTATGAACTTCTAATAGAACGTATTAATTCTGATTTAGCAAATATTCTTGGAAATTTAGTGAATCGAACTATTTCTATGGTACATAAATACTTTGATGGTGTTGTTTATGAACCTACTTGTATAGAACCTATTGATCAAGAATTAATTGATCTGGTTTTAAATATGCCAACTAAGGTAGAAGAAAAAATGAATGAACTACGTGTTGCAGATGCAATTGATGAAATTTTTGAAGTATTTAGAAGATGTAATAAATATATTGATGAAACAATGCCATGGGTTTTGGCAAAAGAAGAGGATAAAAAAGAACGTTTAAAAACAGTTCTTTACAATCTATTAGAATCTATCCGTAGTGGAGCTGTTTTATTGCAAGCATTCTTGCCAGATACTGCTAATGAAATTTTTAACCAATTGAATACGGAAAATCGCTATATTGACAGTATTAACTTTAAAGGTATGGATTCTGGAATTGTTTTAAATGAAGCCAAACCACTATTCGCAAGAATTGATAAAGACGCAAAATTAGCTGAAATATTCAGTGAAGATGTGTAAAATGTTGTAAAATGTCGACAAAAAAGGAAGAAAAAAGATAGTACTTCCTTTTTTCTTATGTTATAGTGTTATTGTTGCGGTAAATAAAAGAATAAAAGGAGATATCATGACAACTGACAAAAGTAAGGATTCTAAGTATGTTGTGTTAGTTTGTATTATGGGTATGCTTTTGGTTTTAGGAAGTTCGATTGTAAAAATAAATATACTAGATATTGTATATTTAATATTTATTGCTATATGTTTAATACGTTATTTAATCATAAATAATAAGCAATAGAAAATTATACGTAGATATGGTATAATTTTTTTATTGGAGAGATTGTTATGATGATTGATACGCATTGCCACTTAGATGAATATAGTTATGAAGAATTAAAATTAGTATTGGAACATATGAAAGATCATATCATGATTGTAAGTGGTGTCAATGATGTGACCAATCAAAGTGTATTAGAATTTTGTAACCAATATTCTAATATCTATGGAGTTGTTGGTATCCATCCAGAAGAAGTAGAAAATATAAATCAAAATAGTTTTATTTTGTTGGAATCTATGTTAAGTGATCCTAAAATTGTTGGAATTGGGGAAATTGGTTTAGATTACCACTATACTAAGGAAAATACGGAATTACAAAAAGAAGTATTTATCAAACAAATTGAACTTGCTAAAAAGTATCACAAATCTGTCGTTATCCATAGCAGGGATGCTTTACAAGATACGTATGACATTATTAAACAATACAAGAATGACCATATACAGTTTATTTTACATGCTTATAGTGGCAGTGTTGAAATGGCTAAACAATTTATTAAATTGGGTGTAAAGTTTGGTGTAGGTGGTGTTGTAACATTTAAAAATGCTATCAAAACAAAAGAAGTGGTAGAGGCACTTCCTTTAGAACATTTTTTATTAGAAACAGATAGTCCTTATTTAACACCAGAGCCATATCGCGGACAAAAAAATGAACCATATAATGTGATTTATGTGGCTCAGAAGATTGCCGAATTAAAGCATTTAACTGTAAACACTGTTATACAAAAAACAACCGAAAATGCTATTTCTATATTTAAACTACCAATTGATTCTTTTGGAAAGGAAGTATAGTATGGAATATTCACCAAAAAAAATTCATGAATTACTAGAATACCATGGTTTTAATTTTAAAAAGATGTTTGGACAAAATTTCATTGTAGATGAAAATATTATTGATTCAATCATTCGGAAAGCCAAAATAGAATCAGATACTTTGGTAATTGAAATAGGCCCTGGCGCAGGTTCTTTGACGAATAAATTAGCTAAAGTAGCAAAGCAAGTTTTATGTTATGAAATTGACCATACTTTAGATTGTGTACTTAATACGGTATTATCAGATTTTCATAATATAGATATTATATATCAAGATTTTTTAAAAAGTGATATATTACATGATATTCAAAAATATGATTATCAACATTTATATGTGGTAGCAAATTTACCCTATTATATTACAACGCCAATTATTATGAAATTGATTGAAGAACAAATACCAGTTGATAAAATTGTTGTCATGGTTCAAAAGGAAGTTGGGGATCGATTTAAAGCAAAACCCGGGACGAAAGATTATGGATCTTTATCCATATTTTTACAATATTATTTTGAAATAGAAAAGTTATTAGATGTTAGTAAACATGTGTTTTTACCAAAACCTAATGTAGATAGTATTGTGGTATCTTTAACGCGGAGGGAAAATTTATATCCTGTAGAAAATATACAATTATTTTTTCAATTGATTAAAGACAGTTTTGTTCAAAAAAGGAAAACATTACGTAATAATTTAAAAAATTATGATTTAGATAAAATTGAGAAAGTATTGAATCAATATCATTATGATTTATCGGTACGTGCAGAAGCATTATCTATTGATATATTTGTTGAAATTGCAAATGAATTGAGTCATATCACTTAGAATCAATATAGAATTGATTCTTTTTTGTAATTTTATGTATACTAGTAAATAGTATATAAAATGCAACTTGGAGTAGACAAAAATCACTTTAAAATTGGTAGTATGCAACCAGTTGAAATATGTAAAATAAAGTCAGAAAGGAGAAAAAAATGAAATTATCAGACAATTTAAAAAAAATTCGAAAAGAACATAATTTGTCGCAAGAACAATTGGCAGAGCAATTAGGGGTTTCTAGACAATCGGTCTCTAAATGGGAGTCTGGATTAGCATATCCAGAAATGGATAAAATGATTCAATTATGTCAATTATTTCATCTGAATATAGATGAATTATTAAATCAAGATATAGATACAGTGAATAATAAGAAAAAGGCAAATAGTTATATGAATCAATATATTTCTGATGTTTTAGATTATATTACGAAAACAATTAACATGTTTTCTGTAATGCGTTCTAAAGAAACATTAAAATGTATTATGGAACAACTTGGAATTATTGGCTTTATGTTTATTATATTTACGGTTGTAGGAGTTGTTGGAACTGAGGTAATAAAAAAATTATTTTCTTTTTTACCTATACATCATTATGCATCAATTTATGCAGTTTTAGAGGCTATTTATATCTTCATTTGTTTTATTATAAGTGTCATTCTTCTTTTACATATTTTTAAAATTCGTTATTTAAATTACTTTGAGTATACACGAGAAAATAAGATAATTAATGTTGTAGAAAACGATAATATGGAAACCTTAGATGAAAGTAAGAAAAGAAAAAAATGGTTTTTCAAAAAGGAACATATTGTTATTCGTGATCCAGAAAATTCTGAATATCATTTGATTTCAGGTCTTATAAAAATATTACTTATTATGTTAAGGGTAATTGCCGGAGAATTTTCAATTTTATTATGCTTTACTTTTGTTTTACTAATTGTATTGATTGTATTATCTTTCTTAGTTGTAAAAACAGGTATTGTATTTATTGGTACTTTACTTTTATTACTCTCTTTACTTGGAATAAATTTCATTTTATTATTTATCTTTTACCATTTTATAGCAACAAAAAATGTTAATGCGAATAAATTAGCTTTATCTTTTATTCTTTTATTAATAGTGATGGGAATTGCAATTGGATGCATATCCATAGGGCTTACTAGCTTTAAGATTGTAAATGATATTAACTCAGATAATTATATAGTAGAAGAAGTTTCTATTGAAATGCGCAATGATTTAGTATTAAATTCAGCGTTACAAGTAAAATATGTAGAATCTGATAATGAAGATATTAAAGTTATTTCAAAACATTCAGCATATCAACATATGGGAGTAAAAGTATTAGGAAATACATTAGATATTGTATTTACAAAGTCTAATGCGCTAGATAGATTTCGTATTGTTGTGCAGGATTTGAATCAAAAAGAGATTGTAGACTATTATGTAAATGAAATTTATATTTATACTACAAAGGAAAATATTCAAAAATTAACAATGAATTAAAGGGTTGAATCAAAGTCTATTTACTTGTTTAGTATATGTCAACAAAATAAATGGCATATACTTTTTTATGTATATATACGCATTTATGACAAAAAACATCAATAATAAACCATACAATAGTATTGGTGAGATCTATGATTGATTTTTTTAGCCGAATTTTATGGGCAGTTGCAACAGTATTAATTGTAACGACAAGTATCTATTTTTCATTTCGTTTAAAATTTATTCAATTTCATATAGGGGAAATGTTTCATCATTTGTTTCATCAATCAAAGGATAAAGATGGAATTAGTTCTTTTCAAGTATTGATGATAACACTAGCAGGCAGAATTGGGGTTGGTAGTATTGCGGGAATTGCGTTAGCAATTTATATTGGCGGAATTGGTTCTATTTTTTGGCTATGGGTTACTGCTATATTATCTTCTGTTTTGGCTTATGCTGAAACAGTACTTGGAATGATTTATAAAAAAAAGGATACTGGTTCTATTTATAAAGGGGGACCATCGTATTATTTAAGTCAAGGGTTAGGAAAAAGTAATTTGGGTAAATTATACGCAATATTGATTATTATATGTTATATTGGGGGGTTTATTGGTATTCAGTCAAATACTATTACGAAATCAATTCTCGAAATTAAACCAGTTGATTCAAATATGGTAGGTATTGTCATGATTGTAGTCACTTCTTTGATTATTTTTGGTGGAGTGAAGAAAATTTCAAGTGCAACAAGCAAGATAGTACCTGTGATGACATTTGCATATGTTGGTTTTGCTATCTATATTATGGCTACCAATTGGAATCAAATTCCTACGTTATTTTTTCATATTTGTAAGGAAGCTTTTCAGTTAAAACCATTTTTTACTGGATTTCTTACTAGTTTTATTGTTGGCATTCAAAGAGGAATCTTTTCGAATGAAGCAGGACTGGGAACGGGTAGTATTGCAGCTTCTACTAGTAATAGTGATAGTCCAACTGAACAGGGCTACATTCAAATATTAGGCATTTATATTACTAGCTTACTCATATGTACAGCAACTGCAATGATTATTTTGACGAGTGATTATGGTACTCATGTATTTACAGATGTCAATGGAATTGAAATTACACAGCTAGCATTTCGATATCATTTAGGAAGCGTCGGTAATGCATTTATATTTGGTTCTATTCTACTATTTGCTTTTTCAACAATATTGACAGGATATTATTATGTAGAATCGTCTTTGAAATTCTTTTTTGACAAGATTCATCCTCTTATTCTTACTTTACTCAAGATTGTCACTTTGATGGTTGTTTATTTGGGATGTATTATGTCCTCTACTACGCTATGGAAATTGGTTGATGTATTTGTTGCATTGCTTGCTATTATCAATATTTATGGATTATATGGTCTTAGAAATGAGGTAGAGCAGGAATTATTTGTTTATAATGTAAAAAAGAGAAACGATAAGGAAAACTTATGATACAATAGTATTGGTGAAGTATATGGTAAATAAAGATTGGGACCACGTATTAGAGTCAGAATTTAAAGCACCTTATTTTCGTGAATTAGGTGTATTTGTCAAAAATGCATATCATCATCAAACTATCTACCCTGAATATAAAGATATTTTCAATGCTTTTCGATATACGGATTATAATGATGTAAAGGTTGTAATATTAGGACAAGATCCTTATCATGGAGATCATGAAGCACATGGACTTTCTTTTTCGGTTAGAGAAGGTGTTGAGATGCCACCATCTTTAAGAAATATTTTTCAAGAACTCTATCAGGACGTTGGAGTAAGAAGAACACAAACAGATTTAACTGATTGGGCTAAGCAAGGTGTATTACTTTTGAACTCTATTATGACAGTTGTTAAAGATCATCCGCTATCGCATAAGGGAAAAGGGTGGGAAACATTTACAGATAATGTGATTCGTAAATTAGGTGAAAGGGAAAAACCCATGGTATTTGTATTATGGGGAAGTTATGCCCGTAGTAAAAAAGAATTAATTACTAATCCTAAACATTTAATTTTAGAAAGTGTGCATCCTTCACCTTTATCTGCGAATCGTGGTTTTTTTGGAAGTAAACCTTTTTCTAAAATCAACGCTTTTTTAGAAAAAAATAATATGGAAAAAATAAAATGGTGAATACTTGAATTTACAATAAAACTATGATATTATGAATTTATCAAATAAATCATTAGAATAGTTTTAAGATGTGTTAAGAGGGGGGCAACTCCTTTTTTATTGTATTGAAAAAATAGGTAAAATATAGTAAACTATATAATATATAAAAATAGAGCAGAAATAAAAGTCAAAATAGAAGTAAGGAGATGTATATGAAGAAGAAAGGATTTACATTGATTGAACTATTAGCGGTAATTGTTATACTAGGTTTAATTGCAATTGTAACAGTACCGGTAGTTACAAATGTAATAGAAAAAACCAGAAAAGAAGCTTTCAAAGATAGTGTAATAAGTGCATTCCATGAGGTAGAATGTTATTTAGCAGAAAATAATTTACCAGAGATTCCAGAAGACGGAATAGAAGTATCTAATTTGAACTTAGATCAAAATAATTTAGATGGAAGTATTATTAAAAATGAAAAAGGACTTTTGGAAGCCTTAAATATAAGTAATGGAAAATATTGTGCATCAGGGCAAATAGAAAAATTAGAAGTGTATAAAGGAAAATGTGATGAAGAAGTGCCAAATATAACTGTTGTTGTAAATGGTAAAGAAGCGAAATTTACAATAACAGATAATAAAAAACTTTCAGGATATCAAGTAACAGAAAGTGAAGAAGTACCAAGTGATTGGATTGCAATTAGTGGAATTAGTGTAAATGAAACATATGTGGCAACTAAAGCAGGGACATATTATATATATGCAAAGGATGCTTCTCAAAATATTGCTCATAAAAGTTTTGTGATAGATAAAAGTGCTTTTGAGGAAACGGTATTATCAAATGCAGGAATTGACAAAAGTGGAACTTTTGATGCAAGCAAACATACGACAGCAAAAATTTCAGGTAATGCAAGCGTAAGTTATACTCGAGATTGTCATTCTTACACTACTGGTCAAGCATCTGCTGTAATTGATGTTCAATTTGCATGTGGGTCTACAGTTTATACTTATAATGTAGCAGCATTAACTTTTTCTACTCAATGGAATAATGTAGTAAGTAATAAAAGCGGCAGTTTTAATGTTCAACTCGATTTGGCAAGCCATGGAATTACGTGTTCAAATGCTACAGTCAAATTAGTAAGTTCAGGTGCTGGTGTTTACTGTGCTACTGGTCAATGCAAGAGTGACGCTAATCAATGGTGTACAGGTAACCTATCTTATTCTGGAAATTTGACTGTTGTAGCCAATTAACAATATTTAATATAATGATGCATACTTTTCCATCAACAATTTTAATAAAATTATGTAGTTATTAAGTAAAAAATAGTAGTCTAGAATATTTAGTATTATTATGAGTATATTATAAAAATATACTCTTTTTAAGTATTATGGTGATAATTCTTTCAAAAATAAAAAAAATATTATATAA
>CANQAF010000036.1 GCA_947588975.1 uncultured Bacilli bacterium | reverse complement strand
TTACCCCCCCCCCGTTTGCAATTAGCATACTTCATATTTTCTGCTTATCTCAAACTATTCTATGATTTATTTGACATATTTATCTTATCATATATATGTCACTTTTTCAACTACATTATTTCAATATTTATGGAACATATGTATAACTATAACCAATATTTGTTTCATTCGATACTGTGCATCGTATTTCAACATATGATTGTGGTGGAAATGGTTGTTTGGTTAATGGATTTTTGATATCTTCTAAATGCCCTTCTGATTGTAATTGCTCAATAGTTACTCGAAAACTTTCACCTAATTGATTTGGCAATTTGTCAGTGTGGTTAGCCGCCCAATCATAAGCAGCACCTTCTATAATTGCAATTTGATCTTCATACATTTGTTGACGATAATTATTTAGTTGATCAAATATCTGTGGAATAACCAATGTTCCTAATATAGAAAGTACAACTAATACAGCAATCAATTCTATCAATGTAAGTCCCTTATTATTTTTCATGCTTCACACCCTTTTTCTTTTGAATTTTATAACATATTTTTAATAATAATTTTCTAGGAAAGATTCGACTAAATATACAAGAAACTTTCATATACCATGTAGGCACAATTATTCTTTTATGACGAAACATTTTTTCAATCGCATATTTAGCTGCTTTCTCGCTAGAAATAGATTTTACACCAAATTGTACGTTTGCTACATCATTAAATTCTGTATCAACTGGTCCAGGGCAAAATGTACCTATATATACATGGCTATGTTGATATTGCAATTCCTCATAAATAGCTTCCGTTAAATGAAGTACATATGATTTTGTAGCATAATAACTTGACATTAAAGGTCCGGGTAAGAAAGCAGCTGCGGATGCTACATTTAATATATATCCGGAATCTCTTTTTACCATATCCTTTAAAAATAATTTAGTCAATATATGTACTGCTTTTATATTCGTATCAATCATATCCAGTTCTTTATCTAACGTAGTATGAATAAATTCTCCAAAGATACCAAAACCCGCATTATTAATTAAAATATCAATTTTTTCATTTTTTAATTGATGATATAATTCCATACAGTTATAGGTAGAAGAAATATCCATTGGAATGATTTTAACCTTTGTTGAAAGTTCTTTTGCAAGAGATTCTAAGTGTTGTTTACGACGAGCAACTAATATTACATCATACCCATGTTCACTTAATATCATGGCCATTTGTCTTCCTATACCGGAAGATGCACCTGTAATTAGCGCTTTCATAGAATCACCTATTATCATTATAGTGAAATGATGTTCTAAAGTCAAATAAAAAAGGGGATCTCCCCCTAGTTTGGCATTAACAAATGGTTATTACAACCTATTCTATCATTGATTTGACTTATATATTTTTTTTCTTAATTCATATGGGATCACTACTTTTAGATTAAATCCAAACGGCAAATAATACGCCACCCATAGCAAGTAAAAGACCAAATACCCAAAACATTTTTACAATATCTCTTTCATCCCATCCTAATTTTTCAAAATGGTGATGTAATGGTGTCATTAGAAATATTTTTTTCCCGCAATACACCATAGAAAGTGTTTGAATTATGCACACTAGTGTTTCTACAATGAATACACCTGCAATAATAATAAATGTCACCTCGTGGTTTGTTAGAATGGCTACACTTGCTAATGTACCACCTAAAGCTAGCGATCCTGTATCACCCATAAATATTTTAGCAGGATATGTATTAAAAAATAAAAATCCAAGTAATGCACCTACTAATATAAAACAGAAAATGGCAATACTTTCATATCCTTCTACCCAAAAAGAATTCCAAGCAATAAGTCCCATAGCTAAAAAGGCAATTAATGAAAGTCCTCCAGCAAGTCCATCTAATCCATCTGTAATATTAACTGCATTAGAACTCGCTACTAAAATGAAAAGTAAAAATAAACCATATAACCAGCCCATATTAATTTTAATACCCAGTGTATGAATATTTAATCCTGGAAAATGTCCACTTTTTGTAAATAAATAAAAAAAGATAATTGCAATAACTAATTGCCCAAATAATTTCTGAATTTCTGTAAGTCCAATATTATTTTTTCTGCGGATAATTAAGTAATCATCTAAAAATCCTAAAAGTGCGTAGCCAATAAATACAAATAAGATAATTCCTAAATTTTCGCTCCATTCAATTTTATTTAACCAAAGTAAAAACGCAATTGCTAAAATAACTGGCAAAATAAAAATAAAGCCACCCATTGTTGGAATTCCATTCTTATCTTTATGCTTTTCCTTTAAAAAAATACTTACACTCTGTCCAGCTTTTTTTCTTTTTAAAAATGGAATTAATCCAAGCCCACATATAATAGCTAGAATAAATCCAATCATAAGTGCTAACATTGCTTTTGCTAAAACTAACATTTTATCACTCCAATATCATTATAAATTTAGGTCACTTGCTTTTTCTTCTAAATAAGTTAATACTTCTTTTTTATCATTAAAAGGAATATAATCCTTACCTTTAATCATAAATTCTTCATGTCCTTTTCCAAGAATCAAAAGCACATCATTTTTTTTCAATAAATCAATTCCTTTACGAATGGCCATCCTACGGTCTAAACAAATTTCATATTGATCTGTTTCTAATTCTGAAATCATATCATGTACAATTTGATTTTCATCTTCAAAATGTGGGTCATCATTTGTAATGATAAAATACTTAGAATTTTGAGCAACCATATTGGTCATAATAGGTCTTTTTGTACGATCTCTATCGCCCGTACATCCAAATACTGTATAAATATTTCCTTTATTAAATTCTTTGACTGTATGAAATACATTTAAATATGCATCAGGAGTATGTGCATAATCAATAATAATACTATTGGTTTTATATAAAATCGTATCCATCCTACCAACTGGAGCTTTTAACTTTGGTACTACTTCTTTTATATGTTCTTGTGAAATTTTCATTTGATCCAATATAGCGATTACTCCCAACATGTTATAAATATTATAACGTCCTAATAATTGTGTTTGAATAGTGTATTCTTGATCTTGTATTTGATAAGAAAATTTAGTACCAGTACTATTCATACTATAAGAAACAATTTGGTAATTTGAAGCATCAAACCCGAATGTAACATTATGATTTTGTTCTAACATAAAATAGTTATGATAAGAATCATCGCAATTGATAATAGCGGTACCATTTGGTTTTAATCGCTGAAATAATTTTTGTTTGGCAAGGGCATAATTTTCCATATTGCCATGTTCATCTAAATGATCTTGTGTAAGATTTGTAAATAAAGTATAGTCAAAATTTAATGTTTCACAACGGCCATTTTCTAATGCATGACTACTAATTTCCATAACTACATTTTTACATCCAGTTTGATAAGCTTGCATTAATAAATCATAAATATCACAAATATCCACTGTAGTGTTTGGTAGATTGGAAATTTTCTTGCGAATATAAAATCCAACAGTCCCAATATAGGCTGTTTTTTCACCTAATAAATTTAATGCGTCATGTAAAAGGACTGCTGTAGTTGTTTTTCCATTTGTACCGGTAATTCCAATCAAATTCATTTTTTCAATTAAATGATTATAATTTTTTTTCAAATATGCGTTTAGATATTCTCTTGTATTCTCTACTACTAAAGTATCTACACCATAATCTCCATCTTGTTCAACAATAACTTTAGTTGCACCTGCAGCAATGGCATTTTTAATATATTTATGACCATCATTGACTTCACATTTAACTGCAATAAAAATATCTCCTGGTTTAATTTTTCTAGAATCTGATTGTATATTAATCATTGCTACACTTCCCTTTAGTGAGTATACCCTCTTTTAACATGATAACATTATTTTACTGAAAGAGCAATATTCTATTTTTAGGATATGCAAAAAAAAGAAAAGAAACCATATTTCTTTTCTACATCACATTCGTTTTTGAATCTTCAGACATTGGTGGGAATGGAATCACTTTCTGTAAATCTTTCAAATGTTGATAATTTTCAGCTACCATTTTTAAACCTCTATATTGTTCTGGATGTGACATTACTTTTGGATTACTTACTAAATATGCTTCAAATTCAGGAATTTGTTCTTGTACTTTAATTCTATCTTCCCTATTGAAGAAACATTTCATTAATATCATTTCAATAGAAGCTAACTGACTCTGAAATCCACGTTTTCTAAAAATACAATTATAATTTGCATAATCATTTGCAATTTTAAGACCAAAATTTCCAATCTCTAATACTTTATTTAAAAGCGCACCATTATCATTTACAAATGCTTCTAATACTTTTCCATCTGATATAACATTTATCAAATTTGCAATAACTTGTTCATCCTCTGCGATTGCATACTCGCTTTCATTTTGAACCAAATTATTAGCAAAAATTTCTAACATTCCTTTTTTGATTGCGACAAATTCTCGATCATTCATTCCTTTATCGGCTTCTTTAATAATTGCCATTTCCAGTAATGCTTGACAAATCACGTTTCGTTCATCTCCTACCAAATCTGGTTGGAAACGAACTTCATTCTGTTCCATATAATACTGATATGCATCATAATCCATCATTTTAGATCCTTGTACAAAAGATACTGTTTTCAATCGTTCCAACAATAATTTTTTTGGTAAATTCATTTTTTGATACATTTCTTGTACCAAAAGATAAAGACTCTCTTTTGTATAATCATTTAGTTTTTGATTTTGGTCTAAACTCTGTTTTAGTTGTACCAAAAAGGATTGAAATTCTTGTGTCATGCTATCACCTACTATACATTTTATCATAAATCTTTCGATTTGAAAATATTTTTTATATAAACAAATGGGAAAACAAAAATGCAGAAACAGTTCCTAATAATAATCCCATTAATACTTCTAATGGCTGATGCCCCAATTCTTCTTTTAATTTTTGATAACCATTTTTCCATCGACCTTTTTCAAATTTTTCGAACATCATATTAATTGCCTGAGCTTGTTTTTCACTTTCCAAGCGAAGTCCCATTGCATCATATGCTACAATTAACATAAATATAAGAGAAACTGCAAAAATAGGACTATCAAACCCCAACGTATATCCAACTAACATTGTAACAGATGAAGAAAATGTGGCATGACTACTTGGCATTCCACCACTTCCATTAAATAAACGGGACCAATTGTACTTATGAGTTTGAATGGTTTCAATTGTAAATTTAATAATTTGACAAACTACCAAAGTAACAAATGGGCAAATGAGATAAATATAGCATTTCATCATATTACACCTTCAATTCAGTTCGATTCATATTTTTTAAAAATGACTTACTTTTTAAATATAATCCTGTATAACGATCATAATAATTTTCTAAAAATTCATTAATTTCTTTTTTGATAGACTCATGAATATCTAAATTAGTAATTTTAGAAATATCAATATAGTAAAACATTCGTACAAGCTTAATTGTTTTTTCACTCACAATTTTCTCGCCCGTAAGACAGTGATTACATACATAACCACCACGATCACTAGAAAGCGTTGCAATAGAATTTTTTCTACCGCATACACTACATGCATCTAAAATTGGCATAACCCCTAAATATTCTAAATATTTCAATTCTAATATATTAGTTAATACTAAAGGATCAAACCCTTCATCTATTTTTTTTAAAGTTGCAATCAATAGATCATATATTTCTTCATGATGATGTTGTTTCATTACTTGTTCTGCCAACTCTAAAAGAAAACTAGCATAACTGATTTTAATAATATCTGTTTTTATATGTTTTAAGGAATCTATGATATCTACACTAACTAATGTTGACAATTTATCCTCTTTATAGTGTAAATGAAAATAGCCATACGTCATTTTAGTGGTGACATTCCGTAAATCACTTTTCAATGTACGTGATCCTTTCGCAAGCATACGAATGAGTCCATATTGTTTTGTCAACACTGTAATAATTTTACTTGTCTCACGATAAGCACTCTCACCTATTACAATTCCTTCTATTTGTTCTATCATACAAAACATCCCTTATTTTTTTTGTTCTTTTTTTTCAATTTCTTTATATTTTAAATAATATTCAATTTTACCTGTATTTTGAAATAAATCCCATAGCAATTGTTTATGCATATGTATCACCTTCCTTATTTTATTTTAGAAGGTTTTTTCCTATTTTATACAAAAAATCATTCTACAAAAACTGCAGATTATTCAACATCATGAAATCCAAATTCCGCTAGATACTTTTCTTTGTTTCTCCAATTTTCAATAACTTTGACAAATAAGCTTAAGTAAATTTTCTTCCCAAAATACTCTTCTAAATCTTTTCTAGCTGCAATCCCAATATCTTTAAGCATACTTCCATTTTTTCCAACAATAATTTTTTTAATAGATTCACGATCTACTATAATCACTACTTGTATCACAACTTTTGATTTTTCTTCTATTTTATTTTCCACTAAACATGCAACGGTATGTGGTACTTCTTGTCTTGTTTTTTGTAGTACTTTTTCACGAACAATTTCACTAATATAAAAATCCGTAGATATATTGGTAAATGTTTCATCTTCAAAAATTTTTCCTTCATTTGGTAAATATGCTTTAATTGTTTGAACTAATGCATCTACATTATCATTTTTCAAAGCAGAAATTGGAAAAATTTCACTAAATGAATATAAATCTTTATATTTCATAATCATTTCAAGAACATGTGCTTTTGGTATACGATCTACTTTATTTAACACTAAAATAATTGGTAGTTGCTCCTGTTTTATTTTATCTAAAACAAATAAATCACCTTTTCCAATCCCTGTTTCAGCATCTACTAAAAATAAAATTAAATCAACGTTATCACTTGATTGATATGCTTTTTTATTTAATACAGTACTTAATTTGTTAACTGGCTTATGAATTCCGGGAGTATCAACGAATATAATTTGACTATCTTCATCCTCATACACACCTTGAATAATATTTCTAGTCGTTCCTGCCTTATCTGACGTAATTGCAAGTTTGGTTTCTAATATAGAATTTAATAAGGTAGATTTCCCTACATTTGGTCTACCTACTAAACTAACAAAACCACTTTTCATTTCAATTGATCCTCACCAAATGATTCACTGCATAAATCTTGTAAACGGAATGTTTTACTTTCTCCATTCACATTATAACTTACAATTTCTAAATCCGAATTACAATAATCATTTAAAGCTTGTCTACAGATAAAACAAGGAGTAATGATGTTTTCCGTTTGATTCAAAATAGAAATTTTTTTGAACTGATCTTTTGTATATCCATTTGCAAGTGCATAAAAAAGTGCACAGCGTTCTGCACAAATTCCCGCTTGAGGAGAGCTTGTTTCGATATTAACACCAGAATATATAGTGCCATCGTTACATTCTAATACAGCAGCTACTGGATAATGGTAATATTTACTTTTTGAATTCTCAATTGTTTTTTTTAATGTGTTCAAAACTAAATTTTCTTTCATCTTTAGCCTCCATATAATTTCATTTTACCTTTTTTACTACTGAAAGTCAAACGAGAAAAGTATTTGTATCTTTTTTAAATTGGTATTTATGATGAGGTGATTATAAAGTATTTTTTTCATAACTATGAATATCTAAATTTTAAAACAAAGAAACAATTTTTGGTAAAAAAATCATAATACCAACTATTCCAGTAGCAATGGATGCAATCAATGTTGCACCTGATGCAGTATCTTTCGCAATTTTAATCAATGGATGTGTTTGAATGGTCACTAAATCACATAATGCTTCTATTGCTGAATTTAGAAGTTCAGTAGCACAAACTATTCCAAAAGAAAGAATACAAATCATCCATTCTATCATCGAAATTTTAAAATAAAATCCTCCACATGTAACTACACAAATGGCAAGTAAAATAATATACATATTATGTTCATAAACACAAGCATAGCAAATTCCTTGTACAGCATGCCAAAAACTTTTAATATAACGTTCTATAAAATTTCCTGTATCTTTATTCCTTAATTCCTGCTTCATTTAAAATATCCTCCTGTAATTGAAACATAATTTGTTCATCCTTTTTTTCCATATGATCATACCCAAGTAAATGTAAAAAACCATGAACAGATAAAAAACAAAGTTCTCTTTTCAAGCTATGTTGATAACAAATTGCCTGCTCTTTTGCTTTATCTAATGAAATATAAATATCTCCTAACAAACGATAATCAGTATAAGTAATATCTTGAACATCTTCTAAAGCAAAAGAAATAACATCTGTTTCTCGGTCAATATGACGATACTCACGGTTTAAATAATGAATGTAAGGGTTGTCCACTAAAATTACATTAAATTCCGCATTTTCCACATTTTGATTTTTTATGGCTACCTCTAATACTTTTTGAATATCTTCTATTTCATTAATAACTTCTTCTGTATGATTTATTACTTCAAACATTATACAATCCCCACTTCTAATATACGATAAACATATTGTAATATCAGCAACAAAATGATAATTACAATTACATTATAAAAAATTGTGTTTTTTAAAAAAGATGGTAATTTTTCCTGAATATAGCCGATAAATCGATATACATAATATCCCAATATTCCACCTAATAAATTGAGTAAAATGTCATCCACATCAAATACTCTTCCGATTAAATATTGTGTAGATTCAATGGTACAGGATACCAATAACGACAATAATATAATTGTATTTTTATGATCTAATTTTAAAAAGTATGAAATGAAAAATCCATATGGCATAAACATTAACATGTTACCTATAACATTACGAAAAAACATATGACTAAATAGAGGATATCGAAACATTTCTTTAAATGGAATAAAATTAGAACTTGACCAACTCACATCTTGAAAAGATACTACATGAAATAGGCACAATACATAAATGATAAATCCAAGCATCATCAGTTCTTTATACAATACAAATTCCTTGTGGTGAATCATAATATCGGCAATTCGTAAAGAAGATAAAATGACAGTAAAAATAAGAACCATAGGCCACACATTTTTTAGAATATTAAAAACTGTAATATCAAGCACTCTATCACCTACTTTTTTTCCATTTTATCTATCTGTTTTGTATCTGTAATATCTTCCATAACAGTAAAAAATAATTCTAATATTATTGTACGCTCATTTGTATCAACTTTCAATTGTTGAACTCGAATTATTTTCTCTTTTTCAGATAATCGATCCTCCATTTTTTTCGTTGCATATGAAGTCGCAAGTTTTATTGCTTGCTCCTTTGTATAAGTTTCATCAATTACGTGAATTTCTTTTTGTTTTTCTTTCGTAAATGAAAACGGAAAGACATTACTTTTCCATAATGTTTTGGATTCTATTTTTTTATCATGGAAAGGTTTAAAATTAAATAATTCAAATTTGTGATTTAAAAAATGAAATGTATAAACTTTTTTTTGTTTTCCTGTTTCTTTTTCTTCATAATAAGTAAGTGGATATTCTACAGTAGTTCGATACCATACTTCTCCATAAATGGTGCCTTTAGCTGAAACTTGTTCTTTAATCTCATCATTCAATGTAATATTTCCACTAATAACAGTATCTCCAATCTTTACGTAATCATTTATGTTTTTTACAATTTCGCCACTTTCGGCATCAATTTTAAGCAATATAGCAGATTTTTTTGCAACAATATCTTGTAATGGTTGCTCCTCTTTTTCTTTTGTTAATATACGTTCTTCAACACGAACAATATATTTTGTACCTACTGTTTCTATTTCTAGCCACTCAATTTGATTTTTATATTTTTCTAATATTGTCTGCTTGATCTTTTGAATTTGATCATATGAACGAATTGGTTTCAAAATATCAATTCCATTTTGTTTCAATTCATCCCTTAAAAACTGTCTAATTTCTTTATTAGTATGAATTACTTCAATTTCGAAAGTGGTATTTGTTAACACCAATAAAAGCAATATAGCAATACAAAAAAACAATATTACATATCTGTTTTTAATGAATAATTCTTTTAGATAAGCAAGTCCATATACTCTTTGAATAGATAATTCATATATTGTTTTAATTTCTTCTACCTTATGGTAATCCGATTTTCTAATAACAATGCAAACTTCATTATATTTAATATATTCTAATTCAAATAGCTCTATTTTTCGGTCCGCCAATCGTTTTAAAAAACGTTCTATATTTTTCCCTTTTACACAAACACGAACCTTACTATTGATATATTCCAAAAAATTATTTTTCATATTCTCACCTAAGTTCTACATTTTTTATTTTTCCAGTAATTAATATTTCATCTGTCATCAATTTAGAAACAACCAGGTGATCTCCAGTGATTACAATCGAATCATTCTGTTTTTTGATAATAACTTTATTAGAATCGAAATGTCCAATGCTATCATAATTTACTACATTAACTCTGCCATTTAAAATACGAATTTGAAATTCATCTTCTAATAAATAACTTCTCAAATTCTTTATTAGTTGCATGAATATCACCCATATCAGTGTATGAAAAAAAAGAAATACTTATGAAAAAATCACAGATTTATCTGTGATTTAATAGTTTACTTAAATTCGTACATAGTTCTATTCAAAGTGCACCGTTTAGACAACTATATGAGTAAAGTAATCATCATAATATAAATGCAACATACATATGAGTTGTAGAAAAAACTGCTTTACAGTTTTTAATACCTTATTTACCTCATTTTGTGCGAAAAAATCCTCTCATTTTTACAAATACAAAATCTTATATTGCCTACAAACATCTCATGATTTATCTGACATAGTTATTATATAAAAAAGAATCTTGCTTTCAAGACTCTTATTTGTTTTTAATAGCTTTGATCATCTTTTTCCACAAATCTTTAGAAGAATAATTTAATATTCCTACTTTATATATCTTAAGACCATATTTAATTAACAAAATATTCGTTATTACAGTAATGCATATAGAGAATAAAACATCTAAGACAGAAATTTGTCCTAATACTAACAGACTTGGTGCTAAAATAGCGGAAATAAATGGAACATAAGATAAAATGCGAATAAATAAAGCGCCGTTAAATACTCCTGCCATCATTGCCAAATAATAACCTACTAACGAAATCACCATGATAGGTGTTTGTAATTGTTGAAAATCTTCCGTATTGGTTGTCATAGATGCTAAAATTCCTGCTAGTAAAGAATAAGATAAAAATGTAGATAACATTAATATTGCAGCTAATGGGATAATATATAATAATTTACTTAAAAATTCTGTTCCCATCATATTAGTCACAATTTCATGAATTTCTCCACTTAAAATACCATTCACACCTACGCCACCCATAATATGATGAATCAATAATCCTATTAATGCATATATAATCAATAGAATTCCTTGGGAAATAACAAACAAATTTCCAGAAATAACTTTGGAAAAGAAATGAACTTTTGGAGATACATTTGAAATAATAATTTCCATTCCTCTAGTCGTTTTTTCATCATTTACCTCAGCACCAATCATTTGCACTAAGAAAAGAGTTAACATAAAAAATGGTAAGATGATAATTGGAAACACTGTCGTCATAATCATGTCCATGTTTTCATCTTCAGATTTTTTTGTTTCATCTAAATACATACGTTTAATTTCAACAGATGTATATAATTGATTTAATTCTTCCTGTGACAAATTACTTTTTTGAATTGCCAACATTGTCTTTGTATTGTTAACTGCTGTTGATAATAATTGAAAATCAATAGAGTCTATATATCCATCTGAGACAAGTGTAACATCTAAAATAGTTTCAGGATTTGACTTAATTACAAATACATAAGCGTCTTTATCTTCTTCTACAATATTTAATGCTTGATCAGATGATTGATCACTTAGAATCACTTCATATGCACTTTGTTCTTCTTCACTATAGGTAATACTGTTAGTATCAATTTGTTCTTTTAAGAGTTCAAAAGTTTCATGTGTATCATCAATTACATAAACTTTAATTTGTTTATCAAAGTCTCCGCCAAAAAAAGTAATAATACTATCAATATTAATAACTCCTATTATTCCAATTGCCAACAATACATTTGCAATGACAAACCATTTTGTTTTGATTTTTCTTTTTAAACTTACAAAAGTTAAATATTTTAATTTATTCCTCAAATGACTCACCTACTTTCGCAATAAAAATTTCATTAAGTGATGGTTCCTCTACGACGAATTTAGTAATATTTTCTTTCTTTTTAATTTGATTAAACACACGTGGAACAACATCATTATCTTCGATTTTGACCTCTAATTCATCTGCATGTTCTTCTACCATGATAACTCCTTTAATCTTTTCTAATTCTTCTTTACTTACATCACCTTTTATGAAAATATTTTTCTTGCGGTATTGTTCTTTAATATCGCTTAAATAACCTTCAATAACCGGTTTACCTTTCAGTAGAATTACTAGCTTTTTACAAAATAATTCTACATGTTCCATACGATGAGATGAAAATATAATCATACTACCTTTTTGGGCCATTTCTATAATTTCTTGTTTAAACAATTCCACATTAAATGGATCTAATCCAGAAAATGGTTCATCTAATATGAGTAATTTTGGTTGATTTATAATTGCAGTAATAAATTGTATTTTTTGTTGATTTCCTTTTGATAACTCTTTTATTTTCTTTTCTCTATATTCTGAAATTCCAAATTTAGCGAGTAAAACATCCATTCGTTCTAAAATATCTTTTTCTTTCATTCCCTTTAATATTCCATAATAAAGGCATTGTTCTTTGACTGTCATTTTGACTAATAGGCTTCTTTCTTCTGTTAAGAAACCAATTTGATCTGTGACATCATAATCAATTTTTTTACCATCTAATGTCACAGTTCCTTCGTTTGCATCTAATAGTCCCATAATCATACGGAATGTTGTTGTTTTTCCTGCACCATTAATTCCTAGCAAGCCAAAAATTTCTCCTGGTTTTACTTCAAATGATAAATGATCCACTGCTAAAAAATTACCATAATATTTTGTAATGTTTTCTACCTTTAACATAAATTCCTCCTAACTCAATTCAGTTTACTATAATTATACTATTTATACAATTGAATTCCTTTTTTTATGCATATGAGCACAAATACTCTCAATTTTTATAATTGTTATTCAAATAGCTATAGTTGCCCATCTACCACTAAGCGTCCAATAAGTTCAATTTTTGATACTGTAATAGATCCACGACCATTTGTTCCTGTTGAACTTACTGATGATGTCAATGAAGTCGTACCAGAAGTCGATTTAAACATTAATGTTAATGTACCATTATAACTAGATGAAAAGCAATTCTGAGGAACATTATTATCACAATATGGACGCATAATTTGAGAACTTGCACCACCACAATTCATTGAAACAACCCAATTATGTCCTTTCCAGTTAACAGATGTATTAGCAGAAATTGTGACTTTAATTCCAGAATATAAACTCATATCTATATTGCTATACCAGGTCTTATCAAACGTAGACCCATAACAATCCCATCCTGGATCATTTAAATTTTGATAAGAAGTGTCAATTTTATTATTATATTTCCACACTGCATATAATGTAATTTCGTTACCATCCGCCTTTTGATCAGTTAAAACATCTGTAGAAGTTACACTCAAACTCCATCCTTGAAATGCTGCACCATCTTTTGAGGGAGTAAACGTTTGTGGTTCCAATACAGATTCTCCAGAATTAACTGTCTCTGTATATGTCTCATTATTTACAATATAATGAACGATAGATCCAAATGCACTCTTTTCTATTGTAAAATCTTTAGAACTTACTTTCCCATATTTATCTTTTACCCATGCTGTATATTCTCCTGCTTCTGTTGCTTCATATGTTTTTGTAACTTCTGTTGTTTCTTCTATCTCTATCCAATTCGTTACTTCTTCACCTTTCTTTGTTATTGCATATGCTATTACACCTATATTATCACTTAAACTGATGGTTGCTACTTTTCCTTCTACACTTACTTCTACTTTTG
>CANQAF010000035.1 GCA_947588975.1 uncultured Bacilli bacterium | reverse complement strand
AAAAAATTGAGCATGTGGATCTGGTAAGAAGTATAAGAATTGTTGTGGAAAGTAGTAGATTTTATAAGGATTTGCGAGGCATAGGGTTTTGAAAAAATCATAAGAAAACCCTAAAACTATAAAAATGTGCTCACAATGTGCACAAAAAATTCAATTGTTCCCAAAAATAACAAAAAACCCGTAAAATAAGGATTTTCCAATGGGAACATTTTATATGTTAATAAATAAATGTAATTAAGAAAATATATTTTTTGTAAGGAGTACTATGAAAAAAGACAACATTAATTTTATTTTTAAAAGTCTTAATAAAAAGAAAATCGCATTCTGTTTATTAATCGAGGCATTTTTAGATTTTATTTATTATTTTGTTCCATTTGCTTTTACTTTATTTTTAACATTACCATTTACAGTAGAAAAAGCTATTATTGTTATTGGAATTTTTATTGTATCAAAAACATTAAGAGTCGGTGGAAATTACCTTTTAAGAAAATATAGTGATAACTATTTATATGAGTATTCTAATATACAATATTTAGAATTTTATAAACAATTAAGTAAAATTCCAACAGAAAGTATTTCGAAATATCAAACAGGCTATTTTGAAAATATTATTAGTAAGATAAGTGAATTAGTAAAGAAAATATTACAAGCTGAATATGTTGGTATATTAGTTACATTTATATTTCTTTTTTATACACTATTTAATCAGTCCATTTTCCTATTTATAATATCATTTATAACAAGCGTTTTATGTGTGTTCATAAGTATTAAAATTTTAAAAAAAGCAAATAAGCAAGTAGAAATTTTATATGATCAAGAGTATGAATATTCATCAGTATATAATGATTTTATTAGCAATATTCGTACAGTTAAACTTTTGAATAATGATAAATATTTTATAAATAAAATTGAAAAAGAAGGGGGAAAATGTACTAACGAAAACAAAAAGTATGTTAAATATTATTCATTTGAAGAAATATTACGTAATATTTTAATTGTTGTACCTTTCTTTCTAGGACTTGTCAAAGCAGCAATTGATTTATCAAATGGTATAGACACTTTAGGTATAATAACATTCTATATTTCTATTCATGCAGAAATGGGATTTGTATTTGAGGAATTGTCTAGTAATATCATTAGTTGGTATGAACTTAAGGCAATAAAAAGCAAGTTAAAAAATATTTTCAAAAAACTTGATGAACGAGTAATAATTAAAGATTTTAGTGAAATTAAATTGCAAGACATAGTTATAAAATATCCTGAAACAAATCTAGAAATAAAAGTTGATAATTTTATTATAAATAAAAATGACAAAATATCTATCATGGGCCAATCTGGACAAGGAAAAACATCATTAGTTAATTTAATAATAGGTAATATTAATTCATATAAAGGTAAAGTATTGATAGATAATTTTGATATTAAAGAAAAAAAATTAGATATTGGTATAGTGAGTCAGGAAATAGAATTATTTAACATGTCAATAAAAGATAATTTATGTTTAGATAAAAATATATCAGATAATGAAATAATAAAATATTTAAATGAATTGGAATTAAATGAATTATTACAATTTAAACAAGGTATATATACTATTGTAGGAGAGAAAGGACTAAAATTATCTACAGGGCAAAAAAGAAGGATTAATATTTTAAGAAGTTATTTAATGAATAAAGAAATTTATATTTTAGATGAGCCTACATCTAACCTTGATAAACATACTGAAAAAATTGTAGTTGATTTTATTTTAAAATATTTTAAAAATAAGACCTTAATAATTGTAACTCACAATGATAAAATAAATGAAATATTCAATAAATTTTATGCTTTTAATAATCATAATTTGATAAGCATACAAAATTGATTATTTAAAGTTTTAATAATTTTATATTTCATATAAGAAAGTTTGATTTATACAATTGTTTGTAGTACAATGTATACTGTAATATTGTTAAAATACAATAGGTTAAATTTAGAACAAAATTGCGAGCAAATGATAATAATGTTTCCAAAAATGCCAAAAACTCACGTAAAATCAAGGGTTCCAATAAAGGACATTTTTAATCAAATATTAAGTGGGGTGAAAAATATGGAATGCAATATAAATTATGTGGGTAAATGGGATAAAGAAGATGTGTATTATTGTATAAATCACCATAAAAAAGCAAGTATAAATGGTAAAAAGTTAAATGAATGTATATGCAATAAAAAAGAATATGAAAAATGTTTGACAATAAATAAAGAAGATATCTACTCAATAAAATTTACTTATCCAAATTTATTAACTAATTTAGAAAGTACTTTAAAAGTAAATGATAAAGAAGTAAATATATTATATATTGGTAAATCTATGTTGGAAAAACGAGATTTTGGTGGACTTTTACTATCAAAATTGAATAATATAAACTTAGAAGTCGAAGTTTGCCCTTATTGTAATAACATTCATAGTGATGATGGCAAGTTTGCTTATAAGCCACATAATCCCCATTTATGTGCTTATTGTGGGAGATTATTTCATGTTGATCATCCCAATATAGGTAATGAAATAGCATCTATTTTTAATATTCCTGATTTAAACCTCGATAACAAATGCCTTGAAATAAAATCGGAATTAAAGATAGAATATGATATATTAACAAATAACTTACTAGTAAATAATATTTGCTGTAACAAAATAAAAGTGAATAATCAAGAATATTATTTAAAAGATTATCTTAATGAAAAATTATATAATGAATTTTAAAAAATGAATGATTAAAAGTTTATATAATAAGAGATATAGATACATTCTTTGATGGTAAAATAAATAATATTTTAGATAAAAATTAGATTTACAAATAAGCTTATTTATATATTGTTAGTGAATCCAATTAGTTTTAGAACAACAATATAATATTGAAAAAAGCTAGAAAAATCCGTCCTGGATAGAACAATAAAGTAGAAATATTAAATTCTACTTTTTTAAATATTATAAAATAAAGGTAGATGATTAAAATAGTTAGTATTTGAAAAAAAGAAAATGTATATCGATATATATTTGAATTTAGAAAAGTAAATGAAAAAGAAAACAAATCATAAAAAAATGAATTTAGGACAAAATGATGTATTTGTAGCTGAGGAGTAATAAATATATAACGACAAATTAGGTTAATTGAGGTTTGCGATTGATGTAAGAGTAAAGTTTGATCTAACTTGTTAAACAAAGGGGGGGGGAAAAGTGTATAGAAAATATTGGCATAAAATATGGAGTAGAAGATTTAAAGGGAATGTGTGTGGTAAATTTAACAATATTGATATTAATGTCAATAAATCAAAAATAATATTCTATATCTTTCAAAGTTATTTACTTTCAAAAAAACTTTAGTTTAATGCGTAAAGTTTTTACAAAAAAGTGTCTAACTTATGTTAATTGGTTTCAAAAATCGACAATTTATTATATAATGGTCATAGAATATGAAAGTATTCCAATCATAGAGTAGATAACTTTACGAAAGTATTAAGAGGTGAGGTAATGGAAGTTATATTTAGAAAGGCTACTTTTGATGATGTAGAACCAATCATTACTTTATGTAATGAGTGCTTTGATGAAAATACATCTGTAGATTATGCGAAGGCAAATTTTAAGAAAACGGAAAGTGACCAAAATCAAATATATATTGTGGGTTTGGTAGATGGAAAAATCGTTGCTCATGCAAAACTTACGATTATTCCAACTATGTATGAGGATATGAATACTTATGCAATATTAAATCATGTCTGTGTTAAACCTGAGTTAAGACGTGGACATATTGGAACTAAAATGCTAGATGAATGTTTTAAAATAGCAAAAGAAAATAATTGTAAATGTGTAGAATTATGGTCGAAGAATTTTAGAGTACCTGCTCATGGTCTTTATCATAGTTATGGTTTTGATGTCATGGATGCAAAATTTTTCACAAAAGATGTTAAGGAATATTAAGTAGGAGAGTGAAATATGAAAATTAGTAATATTTATGTTGGTGGGTGGTTTCAAAGAACCATGCTACAACTATCTGAAATTTATGATTTCCTAAGATCTGGAAAAAGTCAATTAAATTTAAGTCAAAAAAAATTGGATCAGCATTTAAAAAATTTAGAAATCGGTAATATTAATTATGGTGTTTCTGGTGAAGAGTATGTTGAGTTCACAACAGCGTTAAATATTAGAGTAAAAATATTTGAAGATGGACTAATTGTATTAAATAATGAACATGTTAGTGAAGACACTTTATTTTCTGACATAAATCAGATAACTGACTATTATGAAAAAAAGCTATCTCCTGCGTTTAGTTATTTATTTAGTTTAGGAGCGCCTGTTCCTAAAGAACTTGCTAATATTGAAACGGTATACCCATATTTTATTGTTTGTGATAATACAACGAAAGATGAGCTAAGTAACTTACTATCTAAAACTGAAAGACAAAAATATTTTGAATTTAATAATGACAAATATGATGTTATTCGTGGAGATAAATATTATTTCATTAATAACAAAAAACAATCTAATGAAAATATTGAAAGATATATTGAAGAACAAATATTCATTAGAGAGTTTAAAGGACAATTACATAGATATTTAAATATCCATAGAATAATTTGGGAAAAGATTGATGCGGTAAAAGAAAATGCTCATGTCAAAGGGCGTGATATTGTTAAATTTACTACAAAGTTAGAAGGTTATGCTAAAACAATAAATCTTATTGATGGAAGAATTAGTCAAATGGGTACTTATATTTCTACAAGAGAAAAGATTGCAAAAAGCGATCATGAACTTGCTGAGTTTTTAGCAATATCAGGATATAGATATGAAACATTACGAGATACATTAGATTATATAAAATATTTATGGGGTATGACCAAAAACTATGTATCGGCAGCACAAAAATTATTTGATGGATTAAAAGCTGATGTAACAAGCAAATCAGTAGAAAGTTTAACTATTGTTACATCAATGAGTGCAGGTGCAGCTTTGCTTGATTTATTTACAGAGTCAGCACCTACTTTTACAGCATTTGGTTTTATTTATTTCTTTATTTTAGCATTTATTGGTTGGGGGTCAACTAGACTTCTTAATGCAATTGCATCTAAAAGAAAATATGAAGTTTCAGATATAGAATACGAAAAAGATATTAAATAAAGAGGAATAGAATGAAAAGATATTTTGATACAGTAAAAACTCTAACAACAATTGCGAATGATAAAATTAGTGTTGTAATTCAAATGTTTATAAGTTGCTGCTTATATAACTTATCTAGTTTACTTCCACCAATAGCAGCATCAGGAATTATCGCTGTAATTACAAATAACAATTTTAATGGCATTTGGTATTATGTTCTATTATATATATTATTTTATGTTATCTACTTTAGTATGTTAAATTGGAATTATCATACATATACCACTTTAGCGAATTATTATCATTTAGAAGTTCAAAAGAAACTATTTGAACATGTGTCTAACAATGATTCTATTTTTAATAAAATATCTAAGGGAAAAATTGTTGATACAACCAGTGATGATGTTAGATATTTAGTTGATGTTATGGATTGCGCCTCAGCAGCATTAATGCGTTTTCTTCAGTTAGTTGTAATCTTTATAATATTTAGTTTTTACAATATTGTTGTAGCTTTAATTGCTCTTGCTATAGATATAACATATTTAGTTTTAATGAATAATAATTCAAAAAAAGTTTCTAAATATTATGAAGGAACAAGAAAATATGAAGATAAAGTAATTGATACATTAAATCAAATGTTAGTAAATTTAAAGCAAGTTAAATCTTTAAATATGATGCCAAATCTTGATAAAAAATTAGATAAAACAAGGGTTAAATGGAAAGAAGAATATAAAGGCAAAAGAAAAGCAATGATTGATAGATATTGTAAGATGCCTTATATTGTTTATATTGGAAAAATATTATTATATATATTTCTTGCTTATCTTGTTACAACTGGAAGAATGACTATTGATAAATTGGTATTATTGATTAGTTACTTTGAATTAACAATAACTTGTACAGATAATATGCTTACATATTTATTAAATTTAAGTAACTATGGAATTAGAGTTAAAAGAATTAAAAATATATTAGATTATACTTCTGAAAGTAATATTGACTTCGGAGATATAACAAATGATTATATCAATGGACTTATAGAATTTAATAAGGTTAATTATGAAATTAAAAATAAGCAAATTTTAAATAATGTTTCTTTTAAAATATATCCTAACGAGATAACTGCAATAGTAGGGCATAGTGGCTCTGGTAAAACAACAATAGTGAATTTGTTATATCGATTAGATAGAATTAAATCTGGTAGTATTTCAATAGATGATGAAAGTATTTATAATTATACAAAGAAGATTTATGCTTCTAATGTATCTGGGGTATTTCAAAGACCATTTGTGTTTGAAATGAGTATTAGAGATAATTTATCTTTAGTTGACTCTAACCACAATAATCAAATTGAAGCATGTAAGAGGGTTGGGATTCATGATTACATTATGAGTTTACCAAAAGGATATAATACAATCATAAAAGAAGAAGAAAGATTATTGTCTGATGGTCAAAAGCAATTATTAGCTATTGCTAGGGCAATTTTAACGAAATCTGAAATATTAATATTTGATGAGGTGACAAGTAATATAGATCCTAATTCAACAACTCAAATAGGAAAAATATTAGAAGATTTAAAACAAGATCATACGATTTTAATGATTACACATAAACCAGAAATGATGGTTTTAGCAGATCATGTAATAGTTTTGGATAAAGGCAAAGTAATAGCAAAAGGAACAAATGAAGACGTTTATAAAAAAAGTGCATTATATAGAGAATTAAGAAATAAATCATTTGCCAGTGCTAGTAACATTGAGAATGAAATAATATAAAGAGTGGGTAAAAAGATAGTTTATGGATACTATACTAGAAATGGGACGAGAAAAGGTAAAAAATGATAGTACTAGTGCAATCACAAAAAACAACCTAAAATTATAAAAATGTACACAAAACGTGCATGAAAAATTCAATTTGTTTCCATAAATTTCGAAAAGCCCTTAAAATTAAAATTTTCATAAGGAAATTTTATCATAGCATTATAAATCAGCATTTATGCTGGTTTTTCTTTTGTTTACTACTGTACTATTAACGACAACAATCAATTAGAAAAAGCAATATAAAAAATTAAAATATAAGGTACTACATTGTGAAAAAAACTAAGATATGCTATAATATAAGCGAATTATAATTTGATAGAAAAGAGAATGCATATGAATGAGAAGAAAAAACTATGGCTAATATTTGGTATAATAGGGGTCTTAGTATGTATAGTAATTGTGTCATTTATTATCAATAACATAAAATTTAAACAAACACTTGATGATATTGATAATACGATGCAATCAGAAGAAATTAAAATATTTTATTTGGCTAGACCAACATGCCATTATTGTAACTTGCTAAAACCAGTTACAGAAACATTGCAGAGAGAATATGATTTAACTTATTATGAAATAAATACTGACCTATATAGCAAAAATCAACTGCTTAAAATATTAGATAAATTAGAAATAGATAGTCAAATTTTTGGAACTCCATATTTGGTGTTTACGAAAAAAGGCGAGATTATTGGAAGTTATAGCGGATATGCAGATGAAAATATTATTTTTGATGTATTTAAAACGTATGGAATAATTGCAAATGACGCACAACTTTTATTGAACTATATCAGTTATGAACAATTAAAAAATATGTGGAATGATGGTGAAAAGCATCTCATTATGATTGGAACAGCTGGGGAAGAAAGCGTAAATGCAAGGAATATATTAAAACAATATATTTCACAATATCAATTATCGATTTCATATATGGATATTGCTGAAACAGAAAATGATACTGGGTATGCAGAATTATTGAGTTTGCTAAACCGTTCTTCTGAAATAACAGGTCCAATTTTAATGGTAATACAAAATGGACAAATACTTTCTGAAACGAATCAATTTACAAATGATGCGTATGAAAAATTTCTAACTACAAATGGATATATAACACATAGAGGTGAGTAATATGGATAATGATATTTATAGACAAGCAAAAGATTTTAAAAAAAGGTATCCGTTTACAATTGCTTGGAGAATAAAGGCACATTGTCAAGTTGCTCAAAAGCATTTAAATACGGATGAAAAAGTTTTGTATGTATTTACAGCACAAAAAAATAATAATCCAATTGATATTATTACAAGTTATGTGTGTGTGTTAACAAATCGTAGATTAATATTAGCGCATAAAAGAATGGTATTTGGATACTTTTTCACGTCTATTACACCAGATTTGTTTAATGATTTAAAAGTCAATATGGGATTATTATGGGGAAAAGTTTATATCGATACTATAAAAGAAGTTGTTCCATTATCTAACATACAAAAAGGTGCTTTAGACGAAATTGAATCTAATGTTACAAGTTATATGATGGAAGAAAAAAAGAAATATGCAAATTTTCAAGCAAGCATATAGATAAAAGTCAATCTTGACTTTTTATTTTTTTTCATATAGTCGATCTATTTTCAAAATAAAAATAATATGCTATACTAAATAAAGTAATTAGATTGTGGGTGACAATATGAAAGAAAAATCCATTTTAACGGGTATTCGTCCTACTGGTAATATGCATTTAGGGCATTATTTTGGTGCCGTTCAAACTTGGAAGCAATTACAAGATAGAGAAGAACCGTTTTATCTAGAAATAGCTGATGTACAAGCACTTACCGATCATTTTGATCAACCGGATATGGTGCATAAAAATGTGGTAGAATTAGCAATTGACATTTTATCTTGTGGAATTGACCCTAAAAAAACAAATATTTTTATTCAATCTATGGTTCCTGAGATTGCTGAATTAACAGTTTTCTATTCTAATTTAGTTACGATTGCTAGATTATATCGTAACCCTACTGTAAAAACAGAAATGCATCAAAAAAAAGAATTATTTGGAGACAAAGGGGAAGGAATTACATATGGATTTTTAGGGTACCCAATTAGTCAAGCTGCAGATATTACGGCATTTACAGGTGTGCTAGTTCCAGTTGGGGAAGATCAATTACCACTTCTAGAACAATGTCGTGAAATTGTGCGCAAATTTAATCATATATATGGAGAGACACTATTAGAACCAGAGCCTATATTAAGTGATAACAAGAGAATTAAGGGATTAGATGGAAATGAGAAAATGGGAAAAAGTCTAGGGAATGCTATTTTTCTTTCTGATGACGAAGATACGATTGTTAAAAAAATTATGGGTGCAGTTACTGACTCCAATAAAATTAAAAAGGATGATCCTGCAAATCCAGATATTTGCATGGTGTATTATTATCATAAATTAGTAAACTCTGAAAATTTAAATGTCGTTTGTGAAGAATGTAAAAAAGGAAAACGCGGATGTGTTGCTTGTAAAAAAGAATTGATCGCTAATATGTTAAAATTTTTAAAACCAATCCAAGATAAAAGAAAGTATTATTTAGAACATCCAGAAATCATAGAGCAAATATTAAAAGATGGTACTGAAAAAGCACAAGCAAAAGCAAAAAATACAATGCATGACATTAAACAAAGTATGCAAATTGATTATTTTAATAGACAAGATGAGGCAAAGTAAAATGATTCGAGAAAGAAATTTAACGACAAATCTTTTGCTAGTTATATTCACCTGCGGATTTTATTCCATTGTATGGTTTATTACATTAACCGATGATGCAAGTACTGCTGCAGAGGATTATACGACATCTGGTGCAACAGCATTTTTGTTAACTTTAATTACATGTGGTATTTATGGAATCTTTTGGAGTTATAAAATGGGGAAAATGATTTATGCTGCCAAAGAAAGAGCAGGATTAAATTCAACTGATAATTCTATTTTATATTTGATTCTTAGTATAGTAGGATTGGGAATTATTAATTATTGCTTGATGCAGTCAGAATTAAATGAAATCGCAAGGGCACAATGAAAAAAGTAATTAGTATTATTTTCTTTCCAAGTGTAAGTATCCTTTACTATTATTTGTATCAGGAAGGTATTAGGATACCTTGCCTTTTTTATGTTGTTACCGGATATTACTGCCCTGGATGTGGAATGGGAAGAGCAGTAAATGCATTATTCAATGGACAATTATATCAAGCATTTCAATATAATGTGTTAGGATTGCTTTTACTCCCATTTATATTATTTTATTTACAATATCAATTATTGTGTTGGGGATTTCAATGGGAAGATCATATCACAAAACACATTTCAAAACATATTACATATTTTTTAATTGGTGTGACACTAGTATTTGGTGTGATGCGAAACCTGGATACATTTTCTTGGTTAGCACCTATCGGTTAATCAAATATAAGAGGTAGAAGAATAAGGAGTGGTAGAATGCAAAAAATATTTTTGCGTGATAAAAATGATTGTGAGATTACACCAGATTTAGTACGTTATTTTAAATACCAATCCGGCGGATGTCTTATTTATACTTTTCATGAAATTGACAATGATCATTTTATGACATTATATGCTGTAAAAGTACAGGAGGAACTTGGAGTGCATGTTGCAAAATATACATTTAATGATTGGGAATGGGAAAACATGCATAGAATATTACAACAAATGTTCACTGAAATTCAGAATCATAATCCTTCTATTGAAGATTTGCCTATAAATTCAATTCAAGGAATGAGGGTTGCAGAGCCAAGACGTTTTAAAATGCTAGCTAGTTTCGTTGACACATTTAGTGGAAATGACACTTTGCATCCAGAAATTACAAATGATTATGGCAACAGTAGAAATAGTATTTCAAATACTCGGATGATTTCAAACCAAAAAATTGATTTAATGGAAGCGATAAAAGAAAAAAATAAGAAAAGAAACTTTCATAAAAAAGGGGTCGGTCAACTGGATACAAATATAATGGCACCTTCTCTTCCCAAATTAAAAAAATCAGTTACAGCAATTTCAAGTTCAAAGAGTGTATATCCTAGTAGCCCTACTGCAAAAAAGGTAATAGATTCTACAATTACAGTTACTAAGTATATACAATTGCAACAAGAAAATGAAAGATTAAAGAAGGAACTACATAAATATCAACAGAAATATCAAGCGATAATAGACTTATTAAAAGAGGACAAATAGTCTTTTTTTTTATATAGTTACATAAATTTGATTAGAGGTGAATATATGAAAAATGCATTACAATATTATTATCACATAACAACTGATGATATTCACCAAATCGATGGAATTTATAAATTTACGTTTCAAAATCAGTACTATGCTTTATATCCTTTTGAGGGTGATTTAAATTACATAGATAAAATTTATCAATTTAGTTTAATGTTATTACGCCAGGGAGTATATTGTCATCAAATAATGCCAAATAGCAATCAACAACTTATTACTTATATTTACCAAATACCGTATGTACTTTTAAGAAGTAATTATCCTATGGAAGAAAAAATTACTGCCGAACACGTAATAGAATTTTCGAATATAACAAATAACATTACATATCAGGGTGATTTAAGGCATGATAATTGGGAAAAACTATGGAGTAATAAAATTGATTATTTTGAATACCAGGTAAATCAATTTGGTAAGGAATATCCAATAATTCGTGAAAGTTTTGGTTATTTTGTAGGTATGGCTGAAACAGGAATTAGTTTATTAAATCAAATGAATCTAGAATATAAAAATTTAGTAGTAGCTCATAGAAGGATTAAAAGGAACCAAACTGTATTTGATTTATATAATCCACTTTTTTTAATTATAGATTTTAAAATTAGAGATATTTGCGAATATTTTAAAGAATCTTTTATTCATAACGAAGACATATGGGAGGATATACAGTATTATTTAACACATAATGCACTTACAAGCTATGAGTATTTAATGTTTCTTATCCGTATGTTTTATCCTACTTTTTATTTTGATACATTTGAAAATATTATTGAACATAATAGTAATGAGAAATTGCTGCTACCAATTATTGGATTGGTTGATAAATATGAACAATTACTAAAAAAAATATATGTTTATATTAGCCAATTTGTAGTAGTACCAGAGATAGATTGGATAAAAAAAATATAGAAGTTATGCCTCTATATTTTTAATGTTGATTACTTCTTTTACTTCAGGGATTTCCTCTTTAATTGCGGTTTCAATGCCGTCTTTTAATGTAAGATCAATCATTTCGCAATCTGAGCATGCACCAAGCATCTGAATGTATACTATATTGTCCTCATATTTTATAAATTCAATGTTGCCTCCATCGTTAATTAAAAAAGGACGCAAGGTATCAATAATTTCTTTTATTCTCTCTTCTGTGCTTTTCATAATATCACCAAAAACATTATACAAAAATAATTTATAAACGTAAATACTTTTTGAACGCTCTAAATTATGATATAATAAAGCGTGAGGTGTTATCCAATGAAAAAATATGAAAAAGGAGACGTAATAAAAGGAAAAGTAAGTGGGGTAGAACCTTATGGAATTTTTGTACAAATTGATGAATATTATAGCGGATTGATACATATATCTGAAGTATCTGATAAGTTTGTAAGAAATCCATCTAACTATGCAACTTTAGGAGAAACAATTAATGTAAAAATTTTGGATATTAACGAAAATAAACATCAGATGAAATTAAGTATTAAAAATATTTCATATCGTGATCTTCCATATAGAAGAAAGCCAATTACAGAAACAAAATCTGGGTTTAAAACACTAGCTTATAGATTACCAAATTGGATTGAAGAAAACTTAAAAAATGCCAAAAAAGAAATAAATTCTATTGACAAATAAATATAGAGATGGTATAGTTAATTACGTCCAGTACATGGGCGATTAGCTCAGTTGGTTAGAGCACCTGCCCTACAAGCAGGGGGTCGTAGGTTCGAGTCCTACATCGCCCACCATTTATTTTTGCCGAAATGGCGCAATTGGTAGCGCAACTGACTTGTAATCAGTAGGTTACGGGTTCGATTCCTGTTTTCGGCACCATAACGGAGGGGTAGCGAAGTGGTCAAACGCGGCAGACTGTAAATCTGTTCCTTCGGGTTCGATGGTTCAAATCCATCTCCCTCCACCACTTATTTGGTTAGATTGCCTCGTAGCCAAGCGGTAAGGCACCACACTTTGACTGTGGCATTGCGCTAGTTCGAATCTAGCCGAGGCAGCCATTTTTTAATTATTATGTCCCGTTAGCTCAGCAGGTAGAGCATTTGACTTTTAATCAAAGGGTCACAGATTCGAATTCTGTACGGGACACCATCGTGCCTGAGTGGCGAAATTGGTAGACGCACAGGACTTAAAATCCTGCGGGAGTCAAATCCCGTGCCGGTTCAAGTCCGGCCTTAGGCACCAAAATGATAGAAAACTCGAACCTCTGCGTTCGAGTTTTAATATGCTTAAATTGATAATAAAATGTTGAAAAGTGATGTAAATCAAGTAATCTTTTTTTGTAAATTGAATAAAATGTATTGCATTCATAAAAATATTTTGTTATAATCAAATACGTATCAAGGAATAAAACGATACCAATAGGATGGAGAAATACCCAAGTCTGGTTGAAGGGACCGGTCTTGAAAACCGGGAGGTCGGCGACGGCGCGGGGGTTCGAATCCCTCTTTCTCCGCCATTTATATTTTAATATCGCGGAGTGGAGCAGCTTGGTAGCTCGTCGGGCTCATAACCCGAAGGTCGTTGGTTCAAATCCATCCTCCGCAACCAAATGGTTCCGTGGTGTAGCGGTTATCACGTCTGCCTGTCACGCAGAAGATCGCGAGTTCGATTCTCGTCGGAACCGCCATTTATTGTTGGCTCTTTAGCTCAGTCGGTAGAGCAAGGGACTGAAAATCCCTGTGTCGGTGGTTCGATTCCACTAGGAGCCACCATTTGAAAAAATAAGAAAGCTTTAATTGTGTAAAGCTTTTTTTGTATTTTGTAGTTAAGATTGAAACTATAATAAGCATATAGGAATAGTGACATTGAAAATAATTTATGCACATTCAAATTTTGCGCGAACAGTTTAAAATTACAATTATTGAAAATATAAGAAATTTTTTTGACATTTTATGCTC
>CANQAF010000034.1 GCA_947588975.1 uncultured Bacilli bacterium | reverse complement strand
AAATAGGCTTTTTAAAGCCTATTTTTATAAACCTTCAACGTATGTATCTTGTAAGCATTTGATACAGCAAACGCAATTTAGATTCATTGTGAAGAATGAATTGGTAGCTACATAAGGAACCATTGCTGCTTCAGCAGTGTCTGGATTTGGTGCTAATACTCTAAATGTAGCACAACAACCATCTATTTTTTCAACTCTAAATACGTTAGAGCAAGTTGTTCCGACTGCATTACAATCAATTGGTTCTCTAGTTGTTGGCATTGACCATGGTGTTCCATTTCCAGCACATGTATATAGCATAATAGGTCTTGTATTTAAATTAAATGTTGAAGTTGAGTAACCTAAGAAACCGCGATCACAAGAGTCTAAGCATCCATCATTACAGTTGGCATTTTGTTGTAAAATGCAAATAACAGTTAAGATTTCAGCTATACATTGACATTCATTATTATTGTTTTCACACATATAATCCACCCCTTCTTTTATATTCACTATAGCATATTCGGTTTTAGTCAAAAAGTGTGAACGAATGACCCATAAATGACAAAAATATGTCAAAAGTGTAGATACTTTAAAAAAAATACAATTTGAAGTATAATATATATAGAGGTGTCTTATGGCAAGAGCAATTGTATTATCTGGTGGTGGTTCTAAGGGTGCATATCAAATTGGTGTCTGGAAAGCATTACGAAAGTTAGACATTTCATATGATATTGTTACGGGGACTTCAGTAGGGGCATTAAATGCAGTACTTATGGTTCAAAGGGATTATATAAAGGCAGTTTGGCTATGGTATAATATGAGCTTTAAAAAAATTTTTAAAAACAAAATCTCTGGGGATTACTATACTAAAGAAGGTAAAAATTTAATTTATAAAACATATGCCCATGCTATATTAGATGGTGGAATGAATATAGAACAATTAGAGATGACTGTTCAAAAGGCTTTGAATGTTAAGAAGGTATATCATTCGCCTATTGATTTTGGCATTGTAACCGTTAAATATCCTGAATTAAAACCATTGCAATTGAGAAAAAACAACATTCCGAAAACTTTACTAAAGGATTATTTAATTGCATCTGCTTCTTGTTTTCCTGCATTCCAGAAGAAAAAAATAGGAAATTCACAGTATATTGATGGTGGCTTGTATGATAATTTGCCCATCAATTTGGCTATTGATATGGGAGCAACAGAAGTAATTGCAGTGGATTTAGAGGAAATTGGGCGTAAACGAAAAGTAAAAAATCAAAATATACCTATTACGTATATTTCACCTAATAATGATATTGGCTCTTTTCTTATATTTGATAAAACGATGGCAAGGAGATGCATGCGTTTTGGCTATTATGATGCTATGAAAGTATATGGTAAACTAGATGGCAAAAAATATACATTTAAGCAAGGACAACTTCAACAGAATTATGATAAGTATTTTAATCAGTTTGTTAAAAATTTTCGGTTGTGTCTACCTATAGCATCCAAAAATATTTTTTTGGAAAATATGATGAAAATATCTGTATTAAAATGTTTTATAGAGCCTGTAAAAAATAGTCATACCTATCAACTTTGGAATAAAGAAATAGAACATTTAGGGGAAATTTTTCATCAGGAAGAGTGTAAGATATATAATATACATCATTGGAATAAACAAATAATAGCGCATTATCAAATGTTACAACAAGATCCTGTTTTTGAACAGGAAATTAAAAAAAATCAAATTAAAAAGTGGCTTCATAATGAATATACAGTACATTATTTATGTGATTTGATGATGCATTATCCAAAAAAACAAAAGTCATTGAGTCATTTATGTTTATTATTTCCACATGAGTTTTTGCAGGCAGTTTATATTAAAACGATTATGGAGGACGCTTCATGAAAAAATTAATAATTACATTTTTTGCATTATGTGTTGTGTATATTGGAATTGTAACGATTCAAAATCAACTGAGTAATGGATATCATATTTCTTATATAGTAAATACGAATAATCAAAAATTTGAAATTGAAGAGACATATAAACATGAGAAAAATAATCAAGCAAATCATTGGTTTCAAATTAAAGTAAATAATATCATTTTTCCTTTTCAAGTACAAATAGATTCAAAAAAACAAAAAATAGTGAAATCTGTTTATTACTATGAAGACCAAGATTATTCTTGTATGTATCCTGTTGGAGAGGTGCCATTGAACATAGATGTTTTATGTTACCATGATGATATTATTTATCCATATCATAGCATGGAACAGGTCAGTGATAATCTTGAAAAGTTCGTGAATTCACTGGAACAATACGATACTACTCGTTTTCTTGATCCTAGAAGTATTGTAAAAACGCAATATGGTATTTCATTATATAATAATTTAGTCGAAAACCATATGATTGGAATGGAAAATTATAAGGGGCTTGTTGTTTTAAATCGTGATCAACAATTAACGGACAAAAAATTATTTACAAATGATATTTATCAAAAAAAAGTACATTTATTTTATCGACAATATTATATTGTGGCGGATTATAATCAAAGCTATGAGTTTCATGAATTCTTAGTAATTAATATGCAGACAATGAAAGAGACTAAAATTATTTCTAATAAAGCAATTTCCTTTGATTCTTATATTCAAGGGGTAGTGGGAGATTCCATTTATTTATTAGATCGTATTAATAAATGTCAATATGAGATTAATTTATCAAGTAAATCGGTTAATAAAATTGGCGATACTGAATTAGGTGTACAAGTTTATTCCAATCAAAAATGGATAACAATGACAATGTATGATAGTTTAAAAGAGGATATTTATTTTAAAGACACTGTGTTACCATATAAAATATCGACAGATTTATATGATGGATATCAACAAGTAGGACATTACTATTATTTATATAAAAAAGATAACGATCGATATATTATTTATCGTATACATGATCAATTACCAAATGTACGTTACTATATTGCCACAATCGATGATATAAATCAGACTGGATATATAGGGGATTATTTTTATTGGAAGGATCAAGACAGTTTGTATTATTATCATGATAGTGTAGGAACACGCATCGTAGTTCGAAACCCTGAATTTGAATTTAATGTAGATTTACAATTTGGAATTAATACAAAATAAAAGAAACAGTTGCCTATGTTTCTTTTTTTCATATACTATAATGAGGTGATAATATGTATAAAGTATATCAAGTTCAAAGTGGAGATTCATTAGAACGAATTTCACGAATGTTTCAAACAACTCCAGAAATGCTTAAAAAAATTAATGGAATAACAAATAATATGACTTTGATACCCGGCACTTTTGTAATTGTACCAATTGAAGAAGAAAATTTATTTGATGTTTATACTGTGCAAAAAGGTGATAATATGTATGCGATTGCAAGAACTAATCATGTGGATTATGAAATGTTATTAGAGTTAAATGGATTAGATGCAGATGATTATATCTATCCAGAACAAGAAATATTAATTCCTAAAAAGAATGTTAAAATGTATCGTGTTAAAGACGGGGATACTGTTACATCTGTTACTAGTGCTTTAAATACCAATTATGAGGAATTAAGTAAGTATAATCAAAATATTTTCTTAATGCCAGGACAAATATTATTTTATAAATAGAGGTGGGGAAACTCATCTTTTTATGATCTAAAATCATTGAATATTTTAAAATTGCATAACATTTTTACAATATATGTGATATAATGATAATAATAGTAAGGAAGATTGGTATGAAAAAAATTATAATTATATGTTTAATCAGTCTTGTTATGATGTCTACTGGATGCAGTTGTGCTAAAAAGGAAAAACCAGAAGTTGATCAGCCTGCAGGAAATACAAATGCAGGGATTACACAAGATCAACAAGTTGGGGATTTGCAATTAAAGAATACATCTCTTGTTATGAAAAATGGTGAATCTGTATTAACCACTCTTGTTACAAATGATACAGAACAAGATATTTTCGTTGAAACATTTGATATTTTTGCAAAGGATTCAAACGGGAATTTACTTGCAACATCACAAGGATATGTTGGAGGTGTTGTACCTGCCTTGGAGACAAGAGAAATTATTACTATTTTTAGTATTGACCTTTCAAAAGCTACTTCAATTGAATATCAATTGAATGAAAAATAAAAGATGTGGTTCAAAACATCTTTTTAATTCTTTTAATTTATTATATAATATAATACGAGGTGAGTCATGAAACGATTAGTAATATGGATCATACTTATTTTGGGACTAACTGCATGTTCCTCTACTAGTACACCCCAAAAAAGTTTGATGGAAATTAATTATGATGAATTTCAAACCAAAGCAAAAAACGAGGAAAATTATATTTTGTATATAGGATCTACAACTTGTTCTCATTGTCAAGAATTTAAGCCAGTGTTAGAAGAGGTAATTGCAGAATATTCATTAGATGTGTATTATCTCGATATATATAAATTAGATAAAGATCAAAATACTTATGTATGGGATGTATCTAAGATTAAAGGAACTCCAACAATTGTATTTGTAAAAAATGGAGAAATTGAATTATTTCCAAGAATTATAGGAACAGTATCCAAATCTACGTTGATACAAAAATTTAAATCCGCAGGTTATATTAAGTAGGTGAGAATATGAATCAAAATGAATTAAATTTAGATAGTTTTTCAGTTATTCGTCAATATGGTGAAGACTTAACTGAAAAAGTGTATATAACAAATCCTGCAATTGCACGTGAAGAAGAAATTAAACGTTTAATGCTTGTACTTATGACACCAGAGAAGTCAGCATTATTGATTGGAAAGCCAGGAATTGGTAAAACAGCAATCGTAGAGGGGCTTGCTTATCAAATTCAAAAAAATCAAGTACCAGATGTGCTCAAGGAATATCGTATTATTAAACTGAATTCAACGTCATTATTAGGAGCCATTCAAGTTCAAGGTAAAAGTGAGCTGATCATTCAACTTTTGGTAAATGAGTTAAAAGAAAGTAAAAAAACAATTTTATTTATTGATGAAATTCATACACTTATGGGTGGACGTGAAGATGGCCCTATGGACCTCGCTAATATATTAAAACCCGGATTGGATCGTGGCGATATTAAAATGATTGGTGCCACTACTACAAATGAATATGACACATATATCATTCGGGATCGTGCTTTCTTACGTCGTTTTGAACGTATCGATGTTAATGAACCTGATGAAGCAACAACTGTTAAGATCCTCTTAGAATCACTTCCAAAAATTGAAAAACAAACAGGAATACATATGAAATATAATGCATATGTGAACGAATTATTAATGGAATCTATCGTGAGTGCCACTTCTGAGTTTAAACGTATATACGGATTATCTGCAATGTATCCGGATGTATCTTTTTCTGTATTGACAGGGGCATTTTCCCAAGCATTATTAAATAATAAAAAAGAAGTTGATATGCTTGATGTTTATCAAGCTATTCAAGTGAGTAAACGAATTTATCCAGATATTATCGTAAAAGAGTTAAAAGCATTTCGTGAAAAATTTGCTAAATTGGCAGAACAAGAAGGCATTGTATTTCCAGATGTAACAATTGATCAAATCCCAAGTAATGATGAAATTTATTAGTTAATGTAGTTTCTAGAAGGTAAATGTGATAAAATAATAATAGGATGGTGGTGTACATATGAATACAAGAAAAGTTCCAATACGTAATTACATTATTTTAGTAATAGTAGCAGTGCTTACAATTGTATTGTTGTATGCTTTTGTAACTTATTATGAAAGTCAGAAGGAATATCAAAGTCGAACCAATGCGCGTATGGGATTTTTATCTCAAGTGAAAGAAAGCGAATTATCGAACTATATATTAGATAATCCAGATACCATTATTTATGTATCTAATAGTACAGATTCTAAATATGAATCATTCGAACAAGAATTGAAAAAATTAATCATTTCTGAAAATTTAATTAAAGATGTCGTATATATGGATACTTATCAAGTAAGTAAAGACTTTTTTAAAAATTTAAAAACAAAAATGTTTGTGAATGTTAATCTAGCTTCCGATTTTATTTATCCAAATATATACATTGTACGTGATGGTATAATCACTTCTATTTTATATACTAAAGAACAAGAACCAGATCCTAACGAAGTAATCAATTATGTGAAAGGTGAATTGAATTTAGAATGATTCATATTGTATTATATGAACCAGAAATTCCGCAAAATACGGGTAATATCATGCGTACTTGTGCTGGGACAGGCGCGAAGTTACATTTAATTGAACCTTTAGGCTTTTCATTAGATGAAAAATATATTAAACGTTCAGCTGTGAATTATTTAGAATATTGTGATTATACTGTTTACCCAAATTTTGAAGATTTTTGTTCTAAAAATAAAGGGACATTTTATTATTTGACAAGATATGGGAAAAAACCACATACAAGTTTTGATTACTCCAATAAAGATGAAAATATTTATTTAATATTTGGGAAAGAAAGCACTGGCATTCCTAAGGAAATATTAAAACAACACTTAGATTATTGTATGCGCATACCAATCAATGCAAATATTAGAGCACTTAATTTATCAAATTCAGTAGCAATTATGCTTTATGAAGTTTTAAGGCAACAAGATTTTCCTAATTTATTGCGTACGGAGCCTTTTAAGGGTGAAAATTATTTGGAAGAATAAAAAGGATTGTAAAAAAATAAATTTGATGTTATGATGATATAAAGAATAGGAGGATAAAAAGTATGGACTTTATAGATTTTGTGATAGAAAATTATATTTGGTTTATTGTAGGTGGGTTAGCAGTTTTAATGATTATTATTGGTTATTTTGCTGAAAAAACACAATTTGGAAAAAAACCAACTGAAAAACATTCAAAGGAAAAAGAAGTTAAAGTTTCATTACCAAAAGAAGAAACAGTAATTGATGATGAAATTGAAACTATTCCACACGAAGTAGAAGAACCAGTTGTAAGTAATGAAATGGACTCTGAAGAATCTGATATTGAAGAACCAATGGCAAGCTTGGATGAAGTGGAAATTGCGGAACCTACTGTAGAAGAACCAATGGCAGATTTAGAAGAAGAGGAAACGGATGAGTCTACACAAGAACATTCTGTGGATTCTGCAGAAACAAATTCAGATGAAATTCCAGAAGATTTATATGTAGGGTTAGATGGAACTCCTAATACGTATAAAAATAATTCTAGTACAAATGATTTTGATACCGATTTGCCTAATATTGATTCTCTAAAAGATGATACAAATTTAGATGATGATGATATTTGGAAATTTTAAGACCATAGGGTCTTTTTTTTATGCAATTTTGTTAGAGTTATTTTCAAATGTGAATAACTGTGTTATAATGGAAAAGTAATATATGGAGGTAGAATATGACATTTGATAATATAATGACTTTCATTACAAAATTAATTGATGTAGTATTAGTTTGGTTAGCATTATACTATATATTAAAAAATTTAAGAAAAAATGTAAAAATGGTTCTTTTATTTAAGGGAATTCTAATTATTGTAATCATTAAAATTATTAGTGACTTATTAGATTTAGTTACGATTGGTTATTTGTTAGATTATGTTATTACATGGGGTCCTCTTGCTTTAATTGTTATTTTTCAACCAGAAATTCGTAATGTATTAGAACAATTGGGAAGAAGCCAATTATTAGGTCGACATAAGGTATTAACAGTAGATGAACGTGAAAAAGTTGTTTATGAAATCACAGGTGCAATGGAAACCTTAAAAAGAGAACGTATAGGTGCTTTAATTGTTATCGAAAGGGATAACAGCTTAAATGACTATATTCAAAAATCTAAAAAAATTTATGCAGATATTTCGTCTGACTTACTTGTATCTATCTTTTTCCCAAATAATCCATTACATGATGGTGGTGTTATTATTCAAGGAGATAAAATTACTAGTGCAGGTGCAGTCTTCCCAACAAGCGATAATTTAAAAATTAGTAAGCGACTAGGTACACGTCATCGTGCAGCACTTGGTATTTCTGAAACAGGTGATTGTATTGCTTTAGTTGTTTCTGAAGAAACAGGAAGATTATCTATTGCAATGAATGGTGAATTGAATTATAATCTTACAATTGATGATGTAAAAATGATGTTATTAGAGGAATTAAGACCAAAAAAATCATTATTATTAGATGAGGAAGAGGAGGTAGAGGAAAATGAAGAAACTCCTTCGGACAATTAGAAACATTTACCGAAAAATATCTCATTTTATTGATAAAAAAATTGTAGTACCTATTACTAAACTTGTGGTATATGTTACATCTAAATTTGATCGTTCTGGAAAAAACTTTGAAAATTGGTTATCAAAAACAAATACATTACTGTATGTATCATTAATTTTAGCTATTTTAATATTTATTGTTATAGACCAGAAAATTATACTTTTTACTGACAATTCAGCCGAAGTTTTAAAAGATAGACCAGTGGAAGTGATTTATAATGAGGAAGCTTATGTAATTGAAGGACTTCCAGAAACAGTTGATATTACATTGATTGGTAGTAAGACAGATTTGTATATTGCAAAACAATCTTCTTCTCACAATGTGACAGTAGATTTAAGTGGTTTAAAACCTGGTACACATAAAGTAAACTTAGAATATACACAAAATGCTGGAAAAATAGAACACATGGTCAATCCATCTGTTGCAACTGTTGTAATCTATCAAAAGGTATCAGAAACTAGAACATTATCAGTAGATATTTTAAATCAGGATAGTTTGGATCCTAGATATGTAATTGATCAAGTAGATTATGATACAGATAAGATTGTAATTAAAGGAGCTGAACACCAATTAAAACAGGTAGTATCAGTGAAAGCGTTAGTAGATATTAAAAATTTAGTTTCAACAGAAGTAGGAACAACTACATTAAAAGATGTACCATTAAAAGCCTATGATTCTGAAGGAAATGTTGTGGATGTAGAAATTGTACCAGAAAAAATGGATGTCGATGTTGTAATTTCTTCGCCAAGTAAGGAAGTGCCAATCAAGGTAATTCCAGTTGGAGAAGTAAGCTTTGGTCAAGCAATAAGTGCTTTAAATACCAGTGTGACAAAAGTAACCGTATATGGAGATGCAAAAGCATTAGAAACTATTAATTCTATTCCAATTGAAATTGATGTATCTGACTTAAATTCTAATAAAGAATATAAAATGGAGATTCCAAAACCAATTGGTGTACGTTCTTTATCTACTAATTATGTAACAATTAATGTCGTGCTAGATACAGTAGATAGTAGAGACATTGCAAATATTACTGTGGATCCAAGAAATGTTGCAGAGGGCTTAAGCCCACAAGCAGGAAATAGTCAAGCTGCAAACATTACAGTAAATTTAAAGGGAGTTAAGTCTGTTATTGATGCCATTCGTGCATCCGATATTATTGCATATGTCGATTTATCTGAGTATACAGAACCTGGCGAGTATGAAGTGGAAGTACATGTTGAGGGAATTGATCCTAAAGTTCAATACACTTCTAAATCTCGAAAAATTAAAATTACATTGACTAAAAATTAATAAAAAAACCTTCCAATGTGAAGGTTTTATTTTGACTCAATATGATTAAAAAGAAGTCCTATATTAATTAGCCCACAAATACCTACAATAATGTAAATAATACGTGCAACAATATACATATCTTTGAATAGCATATCAATGATGTTAAAGTCGAATAATCCGACCATACCCCATATAATTGCACCTATTATTGTAAAGACTAAGGCTATTTTTTGCAATGCTTCCATATGATTCTCCTTTCTACCTTACTAATATCATTAACCAACTTTTTAAAAATATTCATATTTTTTAAAAGCACTCAATATAATTTAATGAACTATAATATGGGGTGAAAAAATGAAGAAAAAAATATTTGAAATTGTAATGCTATGCTGTTTATTTTCAACAGGATGTTTTGGAAAGGGAAAAACGGACATTACAAATACTTTAATTCAAAAGGTTGAAAAAGCAAAAAGCTATCATGTAACAGGAGAATTAGAAATCATTAATAATGAAGATAGTTATCAATATGATGTAGAAGTATCTTATAAACAAGAAGATTATTTTCGAGTTAGTTTAAAAAATAAAACAAACAATCATGAACAGATTATATTAAGAAATATGGAAGGCGTATATGTTTTAACTCCTAGTTTGAACAAAAGTTTTAAATTTCAAAGTGAATGGCCATATAATAATTCTCAAAGCTATTTATTACAAATTTTAGTAAAAGATATTCGAAATGATAAATCAAAAACAGTAGAAAATACTAAAGATGGATATATTATCAATACTACTGTAAATTATGCCAATAATAAAAATTTAACAAACCAAAAAATTTATTTAGATCAAAAAGGTAATGTTCAAAAGGTAGAAGTTTTAAACGATGAAAAAATTGTCCGAATGCGTATGACATTCCATAAAATTGATATGGGAGCTACTTTTGATGAGGATTACTTTGAACTAAACCAAAATATGAAAACCACAGAAACGATTCAAGAAACTAGTAAAACAATTGATGATGTAATTTATCCAATGTATATGCCAGTGAATACTTACTTAGAGAGTCAAGATATTGTTCAAAAAGATGGTGGGGAACGTATTATACTTACATTTGGTGGAGAATCACCATTTATGCTTGTTGAAGAAACAGTTGTTGTAGAAGATGATTTAACTGTAATACCAGTTTATGGTGAACCAGAAATGTTAATTGATACGATTGGAAGTGTAACAGATAATTCTGCCAATTGGATCAGCAATGGAATTGAATACTATGCAGTTTCAGACACATTAAGTGGAGAAGAATTACTAAAAGTGGTTCAATCTATTAGTGTTATTCCTGTTATGAATATGAAATAGATATTTACTATATCTATTTTTTTAAATTTATGATATAATCATGCATAGGTGATAACATGGAACAATCTAATCAAATCGAAGTAACTAAATTTATACGTATTATTGTAATCGTTGCAGTAGTATTTGTTATCTTTTATATTTTAACTTCACTTATGACAAAAGATAATTCTCTAAAGTATACCCCATCTCAAACAACACCTGCAGTCATTCAATATGATGAGATCATTTTGTCACAAATATTCAATCAAAAAGAGGATACCTATTTTGTATTAGCAGAAGAAAAAGATGACCCGTATCTATCATTATTTGAAAATCTTTTAACGCAATATCAGTTACAGGATGGAGGTATTCCATATTATACCGCAGATTTATCTTCCGCTTTTAATCAACGATTTATAAAAGATGCCCCTTCATTTGACCCTGAACACTTTATGTTGGCAGGTACCACGTTGCTTAAAATTCAAAATCATACTATTATAGAACATTACGAAGTAAGTGAAAGTATTTTAGAATATTTACAATCTATTATAAAATAGTCTATCTTAGACTATTTTTTTGTCAAAATCTGTCTATTTATTTTTTTCTCATGGACATCAAAAATAGAATATGTTATAGTTAAGAAGGTGATACTATGATAGGAAATAAAGAGCGAAAAAATGGTTTTCATACCGCAGAAGTTATTTTTCTTATTATAATTACGTGTATCGTTAGTGTATTTATGGGTCTTGCGATTTCTAACCGCTTTTCTTCTCATACAGGCAATCAAAACAAAAATGAAACAGTTGAAAAAATATGGGAACATTATCAATATATTAAAGATCATTATTATAAAGATATAGATGATGAAACATTATTAAATGGAGCACTTTCTGGAATGATTGAGGCATTAAACGATCCGTTTTCTACATTTATTGGGGAAGAAGATGCGGATGATTTTAACATGTCTTTAGAGGGGAATTATAGTGGAATCGGAATAGAGATTACAAATAATAATGATGGAAATATTGTGGTAGTGGGTGTATTTGATGGTTCACCTGCAGAAAAAGCAGGTATTCATGTTCAAGATGTAATTACCGCAATCAATGAGCAAAGCTTACTTGGAAAAGATAAATCAGAATTAACTGATTATATCAAACAGAATCAATTAGATACATTTACATTAACCATATTGCGTGATGATCAAGAATTTGATATTACTGTAAAAAAAGAAATTGTTGAAATACCATCTGTTTCTTCAGAATTATATGAACAAAATGGCAAAAAAATAGGTTACATTTATTTTGGAATTTTTTCTAATACTACAAGTGAACAATTTGAAAAAGAATTAAAAGCTTTGGAGCAAAAACAAATCGATTCTTTAATTGTAGATGTACGTCAAAATTCAGGGGGTCATTTAACAACTGCTGTTGATATTCTTAGTTTGTTTTTAGATGACTCTAAAGTTATTTATCAAATTGAAACAAAGGATACAAATACAAAATATTATTCAGAAGGAAAAGAAACGAAAACCTATCCAATTGTCGTACTGCAAGATACAGGAAGCGCATCTGCCTCAGAATTATTTAGCGCCGCTATGAAAGAATCTTATGGAGCAACTATTATTGGAACAACTAGTTATGGTAAAGGAACTGTACAGGAATTAAGAACTGACGATGGAAACATTGAATATAAATTTACAACAAAAAAGTGGCTTACACCAAATGGCAATTGGATTCACGAGAAAGGACTTACTCCAGATATAGAAGTAGAATTGGATAATAGTTACTATGAAAATCCAACCACAGCAAATGATAATCAATTACAAGAAGCTCTACGCTTTTTAACACAGTAGCAAGGCTTCTTTTCTTTTTGCAAAAAATCTTGTATAATGTGTAACAGGAAGGAAGAGCATTTATGAAACCAATTTGTGTTGGAGATCAATTTCAAATCCATTGTTACAAACATGATGGAAAAATTCATTGCGCATGGGAAGAAGCAATCGTTTTAGATATTAAAAAAGAATATATTGTTTTCGGAAATGACCATACATTGGTAACCGAGGCAGATGGACGAACATGGCGTACGAAAGAACCAGCTATTATCTATTTTTTTCATAACAAATGGTATAACGTAATTGCACAATTAAAAAAAGATGGAATATCCTATTATTGTAATATTGAATCTCCATATATTATAGAAGAGGGAGCAATTAAGTATATTGATTATGATTTAGATATCCGTATATATCCATCAGGTGATTATCGTATTTTAGATCGCATGGAGTATAAATATCATAAAAAGATTATGAATTATTCAAAAGATTTAGATGAAGCAATCCATAATGGGTTAGATGAACTAATACAGCTTTACAAAAGTGGCTCACATATATTTCAAACAGAGCCCAATTTAGAGTACCATAATATTTATGAATGTTTAAAAAAAGAAAATAAATAGGAATATATACATCATTTTTACATATATTTAAGAGAAGTTAAGAAAAATTTTAAAAACTTCTTGACACTATAATTTTGTTTTGATATATTAATGGTGCTTTCACGGAAGAACGTAAATATGCAACTGAGATTTTTTATTTTTGTTTGATATTTTAGCTCAATTAATTAAAATTGAAGGCTAAAATGTCAATTTTTGTTAAACATTATCAAAAAATAAAAAAAAATAAAAAAAGTTCTTGACAAAGAAAGTATCATTTGATATATTAGTAGTGCTTTCACGGAGAAAGCGCGAAGAAATGATCTTTGAAAACTGAGCAAAAAGTCAATTCAAAAGTTAGGATAAAACAATTCAAATGAACAAAAAATTATTTTTTTTTGGAGAGTTTGATCCTGGCTCAGGATGAACGCTGGCGGCATGCCTAAGACATGCAAGTCGAACGGAGTGGCCTATAGAAAGTTGCGTGCTTGCACAAGACTGGAAATAGATTTCCACTTAGTGGCAGACGGGTGAGTAACACGTGGGTAACCTGCCTCGGAGACTGGGACAACAATTAGAAATGATTGCTAATACCGGATGATTCATATTTACACAAGTAGATATGCTAAAAGGAGCTTCGGCTTCACTTCGAGATGGGCTTGCGTTGTATTAGCTTGTTGGTGAGGTAACGGCCCACCAAGGCAACGATGCATATCCGAGCTGAGAGGCTGATCGGACACACTGGGACTGAGACACGGCCCAGACTCCTACGGGAGACAGCAGTTAGGAATATTCGTCAATGGGGGAAACCCTGAACGAGCAATGCCGCGTGAGTGATGAAGGCCCTATGGGTCGTAAAACTCTGTTGTAGAGAAAGAAACCACGCTATAGGTAATGATAGCGTGCTGACGGTACTCTGCCAGAAAGCCCCGGCTAACTACGTGCCAGCAGCCGCGGTAATACGTAGGGGGCGAGCGTTATCCGGATTTATTGGGC
>CANQAF010000033.1 GCA_947588975.1 uncultured Bacilli bacterium | reverse complement strand
TAATCATGCTACTGGTATGGTTAATATAAGAAATGCTTATATAACTGCAAAAGAATATGGAGTTTTGAATAATAGTGGTGGAATCATACGTATATGTAATTCCAACATAAGTGGGGAAATTGACTTACAGAATACAGGCAGTGGAAAGACTGGAAATATTTATTATTCATCAAATGTAATATTTTCAAGTGGAAATAATACTCCAAAAACGGGAGGACAAACAGCAAATATTCAATTAAGTGAAGAAGCATGTTAGAAAAATTAAAAGGACAGAATGTATTGCTGTCTTTTTTAATAAAATGCTTTTTTTACATATTTTGCTTGATGCATGGTTACTAATATAATATTTGTAGCAGTTGCAAGCACTAATCCCCACATACCAATTTTAAGTGAACATCCAATGTATAACATAATTGTTCTAGATAATACACCTAAGATGGTACCGTGCATAGCTTCTTTTGCTTTTCCCATTGCCTGTAAACTACTTGTTAGTGGGGCTTGAATATAATGAAGTAGACAGATCGGTGCCAACACACGAGTATATAAAATTCCTTCCGTTGTATTGTAAATTAATCGAAGAGGAATTTGTGGAATAAAAAGAAAAAGCACTGTAGCTGGAATTCCAATTAAAAGTGAGAAAAATATTGCCTGTTTAATTTTTGCTTTTGCATATTCATATTGGTGGTTGGTATAAGATTTACTAATGACAGGAATAAGTGCTTGTGAAATTGCCATTGTGAAAAAAGATGGTAAAGTCAGTAAAGGCATGACATATCCACTGATAATACCGTATTCGGTTACAATAAATTGTTGAGAATATCCTACATTTAATAATACAAATGTTAAAATGATTGGCTCTAAAAAATATCCTATATTTCCAATTAAACGGCTTCCAGTTGTAGGAAGACTAATATTGAAAATATCTCTAATATTCCTTTTTTGTGGAATAAAATCTTTTTTTGATAATTTAAAATTTTTAGGAAGAAATAAAAATAAGATAAGGATAGAGGTAAGCTCACTTACAATATTAGAAATAATGATAAACGCAACTGCATATTCGATTCCTCTTACTATAAAAATAGGAATTCCAATGACTAAAATAATTAAACGGATGATATCCTCTGTAACATTGGAAATCACATGAGGAAGCATTTTTTCTTTTCCAAAAAAATAGCCACGTAAGATAGAAGAAATACTAATGAATGGTAAAACAAATCCGATACAAATAATACCTAGTGTTGTTCGATCTTCATGAAGAAGATGTGTAGATATAGATCCCGCAAAGAATAATAAAAATACCATAATAATTACATTTAATATGAGAGAAACTGGTATAATTGAAAATACTAAGTTTTTATTATTTTTGGTATCTTCTGCAACTAACTTACTAATGGCAATAGGAAAACCTAATTGTGCAAGAGCAATTAAGAGAGAAAAAGTAGGCATCAATAACATATAAACACCAATGCCTTCGGTACCAAGCAAGCGTGACATAATAATTCGAATAATCATGCCTAATATTTTTGTAATAAAACCACCAATAATCAGAATAATTGTAGATTGAACAAATTTACTTTTCCTCATAAATTCACCTTTATTTCACTTTATGATTTGTGGGAATAAAATATTTATTTTCATTTGAATTATTTTTTCTTTTTTCTTGAAAAAACTTTAAAAAAATATATTTTTCATATATAATAGTGATATGGATATTTGGTATTCGTAAATTGGGAGTGATTGAATGGATGAATTTCAAACTGTGGAAGAATTATATGAACGTTTAAAACCGGCATTACATACCAAGCGTGAAGAGATGAGACGTGCGGGATATGAATATGTCAAATCAGAGGATATTTGGAATTATCTAAAAGAGTCTATTTGGAAAAAGGCAACCAATTTGTCCTTATATCAAATGGTAAGTGATATTTTGAATACAGATGATGTGGAGATTGATGCATATTTAAAAGAAAAACTAAATATGCGTAATCGTACCGTTTATTTTCAAGAATAGTGGAGGCATTTTATGAAAAAGAAAAGTTTAGTACCATCTTTTATCATGATTATAATGATTTTAGGTATCATTGGAATATTGAGCCCAATTTTATATCATAATTTAAAATTTGGGTTAGATTTAAAAGGTGGATTTGAAGTACTATATGAAGTACAAAGTTTAGATGGAGAAACTGTTACTAGTGATATGGTAACTAGTACTTATAAAACAATGTTAAAAAGAATTGATGTTTTGGGAGTATCAGAACCAGTCATTACAGTAGAAGGTGACAATAAAATTCGTGTGCAATTAGCAGGAGTTACTGATGCAGAAGAAGCTCGTAATATTTTAAGTCAAGCTGCTAATTTAACATTTCGTGATACCAGTGATAATTTATTAATGACTAGTGATGTTTTAAATAGCGGTTCAGCGAAAGTAGGACAAGATAGTAAAGGAAGACCAGCGGTATCATTAAGTGTAAAAGATAAGGAACAATTTTACCGTGTGACAAAGAAAGTCAGTGAGATGACAGACAATCGTATTGTCATTTGGTTAGACTTTGATGAAAATAGTTCATTTGTACAAGAAGAAGCAAAGTGTGGAAGTTTAGGAAATTCTAAATGTTTATCTGCTGCAACTGTATCTGAAGGCTTTGCCAGTGATGTTATTATTCAAGGTAATTTTACCCAAACAGAAGTTAAAAACTTAGTAGATTTAATTAATTCAGGAAGTTTACCAACTAAACTAGAAGAAATTTCTTCTAAAACAGTTACTGCAAGTTTTGGAATGAATTCTTTAGAGCAGACAATTACTGCTGGAGCAATTGGAATTTTATTAATTATGCTAGTGATGATTGCCTTATATCATGTGGCAGGTGTAATTGCATCAGTTGGTATTATCATTTACACATTCTTAACATTCGCAATTTTCTGGTTAGTAGGTGGAGTATTGACCTTACCTGGAATTGCAGCAATGTTACTTGGAATTGGTATGGCAGTGGATGCAAATGTGATTCATTTTGCTCGTATTAAAGATGAACTTGCCAAAGGTAGAAATTTTGAAGCTGCTTATAAAGCAGGAAATAAAAATTCACTTGCAACTATTATTGATGCAAATGTTACAACTTTGATCGTGGCTATTATTCTATTTATCTTTGGTGAAAGTAGTATTAAGGGATTTGCTACAATGCTAATTATTAGTATATTTGTTACTATGGTTGTTATGGTATTTGTTACAAGATATTTACTTAACTTATTTGTAAAAACAGGTCGTTTCAATCAAAAATTAGGATTGTTCTTAAATGTACATACAAAAAATTTGAAAAAAGAATCATGGAAGAAGTTAGACTTTATTCAATCTAGTCGTATCTTCTTTAGTTTAACAATTATATTAATCATATTAGGTATTGTTTCACTTGGGTTCAAAGGACTTAATTTAGGTATTGACTTTAAAGGTGGTTCTTCTATTTCTATTGAAAGCGAACAAACCTTAGATCAAAATACCATTCAAGCAGATTTAAATGAAATGGGATATACCGTTTCTAGTATTGATATGAGAAACGCAAATGCCATTGATGTATTAATCGAAGATAGTTTAAATAAAACACAAGTATTAGAAACAGAAAATTATTTTCAAGAAAAATATGAAGCAGCTACTGAAATTGGAGTAGTATCTAATGTAGTAAAAAGAGAATTGATCAAAAATGCTTTCATATCACTTATACTTGCGGGAATTGCCATTGTAATTTATATTTCTATTCGTTATCAGTTTAGTTATGCAATTGGTGCTATCGTCGCATTATTACACGATGTATTCTTAATTGTTGCCGTATTTAGTGTCTTCAATTTTGAAGTATCAAGTATTTTTATTGCAGCTATATTATCTATCATTGGTTATTCAATTAATGATACAATTGTTCTATTTGATCGTATAAAAGAGAATATTAAGTTTAAACAAAAGAATATGATTAAAAGTAAAGAAGAATTAGGAACGATTGTAAATATTAGTTTAAGGCAAACATTAACAAGAAGTATTATTACGACTGTAACTACTTTAATACCTGTTATTTGCTTGATTATAATGGGATCACATGAAATTATTTATTTTAATATTGCTATGTTAATTGGCTTAATTGCAGGTTCTTATTCATCTATTTGTATTGCAAGTCAAATTTGGTACCATATTGAAAAACGAAATGTAGGAAAACCAAAAAAGAAAAGATGGTATGAAGAAGAAGTATAAATGAAGCGAATTAGTAAAGGAGGATCCACATGGACATAAGAATCTATACAGATGTAAAAGATCCAGGAAATGTATTGATGGATCTTTCTTCACTTATTCATGTTTATCAATGTGCAAAGAGAAAACAAAATCATAAAATCGAAAAACAACTTGCATCTTTATTTGTAATAGAAGAAGAATTGATTTCTATTTCAAAAGATAGTGAAATTTATTCTTTTATAAAACAATGCCCAGATGTAGTATTAGATCAAATTACATGGGATATGGTAAAAGAATCTTATTTAATCGCAAGATTTCAAAATAATATGCCTATGCTACGTAGTATTGGTAAAATCTTGGGACATTGGGGAAATTATTTAATCGATAAACATGAGTTAGAGGGTCTTGAAAAAGAAATGGCTAAAGCACCATCCACAGTAAGAGAATTTATATTAAAATATCATAATAGTTCTACTTATGAAGAACAACAAAGACGACAAAGTTTAAATAAGAAAGAGACTTCTAATCCAGTCATCAATCGTAGTGTTGTAGAAATTGGAAATCGAAAAAAAATATATAAAAAAGCGGTTTAAACGGAAAGAAGTGGAAGTATGACAAAAAAAAATATCCATATTACAATCCAAGATTTAATTGAAGTCGTATCGAGTTATATTACAGATGAAAAAGAAATTTCGCAAATAGAATCTGCTTATCAGTTTGCCGCAAAAATGCATTTTGGAGTGAAACGTTTAACTGGAGAAGATTATATTGAACATCCATTACAAGTTGCTTATATTTTAACTGAAATTAAGGCAGATTCTGAAACATTATGTGCAGCTTTATTGCATGATGTTTTAGAAGATTGTGATACTTCTAAAGAAGAGATAGAAACACTATTTGGACCAACAATAGCAAATTTAGTAGATGGTGTTACTAAAATTAATAAATTAAATTTTGATGGAGATAATAGCGCAACTACCATTGCTAACCATCGTAAGATATTAGTTGGTCTTTGTGAAGATGTTCGTGTAATTATTATTAAATTAGCCGATCGTTTGCATAATATGAGAACGCTTTGGGTACACCCAGAAGAGAAACAAAAAGAAAAAGCTAAAGAAACATTAGATATTCTAACGCCAATTGCAAGCCGTTTAGGTATGAACTATATGAAAAGTGAATTAGAGGATTTATCTTTACGTTATTTAAAACCTGATGTTTATTATTCCATTGTAGAAGAGTTAAATCAAACAAAAGCAGAGCGTGATAATGCCGTAAATGAAATGGTAAAACGTGTTTCAGAAATTCTGACAGAAAATGGCGTAAAACACGAAATTAAAGGTCGAGCAAAGAGTATTTATAGTATATATAAAAAATTAGATAAAGGTAAAAAATTTAATGAAATATATGATTTATTAGCACTTCGTGTGTTTGTAAGTACTGAGCAAGAATGTTACCAAGCATTGGGACTCATTCATTCTAAATATCGTCCAATTCCAAAAAGATTTAAAGATTATATTGCAATGCCTAAAACAAATATGTATCAATCACTTCATACAACAGTATTTGGATTTGATGGCTATTTATTTGAAATTCAAATTCGTACATATGAAATGGATGAAATTGCAGAGCATGGAATTGCATCGCATTGGTCTTATAAAGAAAATGGAAGTACAGTTGCTGTCATGCAAAATACGATGGAGCAAAAATTACAATTTTTCCGCTCTATTATGGAATTAAATAGTGAAGAACCAAATGATGAACAATTTGTTAAATCTGTAACAGAAGATGTATTTAAAGACACTATTTATGTGTATACACCAAAAGGAGATGTCATTGAATTACCAGCAGGTTCAACACCAATTGATTTTGCCTATAAAGTGCATAGTGGTGTTGGTGATAAAATGGTAGGGGCTATTGTAAATAATAATATTGTACCATTAGACTACCAATTACAGAATCAAGATATTATTAAGATTAATACCAATAAAAATGCCATTGGGCCAAGTCGTGAATGGATTAATATCGCAAAAACAGCACAAGCCAAAAATAAAATTCGTTCTTTTTTCCGTAAAATGGACAAAGATGAATATTTAAAAAAGGGAGAAGATATTCTTTCAAAAGAACTTCGAAAACGTAAACTAAGTTTTAATGAATTTTTATCTAATGAAAATGTCGTAAAGATATTAAAAGAGTTAAAATATGAAGATCTTAGTGAGCTATATATCAATTTGGGAAACGGAAAGCTTCCTGTAGGATCTGTAATTAACATAATTACAGAAGAAAATGATACCAAAGAAGACATTATTTTAAGAAAAACACAGATCAAAGATGTAGTATTACCAACCGTTAAAAATGATGTAATTGTAGAGGGTATTGATGAAATTAAAGTGAATGTTGCATCTTGTTGTAAGCCAGTTCCCGGGGATCATATTGTTGGCTATATTACAAAAGGATATGGAATTACTGTCCATCAAGCAATTTGTCCAAATATTCAAGATTTAGAAGAACGTCATATTGAAGTAAAATGGAATTCACAAATTAGTAAACGTTATCCTACAAATGTATTAGTTCGTACCCTAAAAAATGATAATATACTCTTAGAAATCATTTCTAAAACATCAAATAATAATATATCAATACAAAGTATTAATACTTTTACACATGAAAATGACAATACATATGAATTAGTAGTGTTAGTAGAAGATAAAGATAAGTTGACTAAATTTATAAGTGATGTAGAACAAGTTTCCAATGTAATAGAAGTTCAGAGGTTTATCAAATGAGAGTTTTAGTACAAAGAAGTCTTGAATCTTCAGTAACAATAGATGGTATTTGTGTTGGAAAAATTTCACATGGGATTGTTGCATTAGTAGGGTTTACACAAGGTGATACGATAGAAGATATTCAATATTGTGTAAATAAGCTAATTCGATTGCGCATCTTCGATGACGAAAATGGAAAGATGAATCAATCTATTTTAGAACACAAGGGAAGTGTATTAAGTATTTCTCAATTTACTTTATATGCAAATACCAATAAGGGGAATCGACCTAGTTATATAGATGCTCTTGCATCTGAAGAAGCATCAAAATTATATGAAATTTGGAATGAAGAGCTTTCCAAATTTGTACCAGTTGCAACAGGTCAGTTTGGTGCAGATATGAAAGTATCTATTACCAATGATGGACCAATTACAATATGGTTAGAAAGTAGGAAAAAATATGATTAAAAACAAACCAGATTTTAAATTAATTAATTTCGCATTAATTACACTTATTATTTTCTTTATGTACCAAACTGGTAAGCTTTGGATGGGATTTGTCTCAACAGTTTTAGAAATTGCAATGCCATTTTTCCTTGCTTTTATAGTGGCATATGCACTATATCCATTTTTACAATATTTAATGAGTCGTAAAATTCCAAAAGCAATTTCTGTCATTATTGTAATTGCAATCATTGTCGGAATTATTGCATTTTTAGGAATTACTGTTGTTCCATTGTTATTTGGACAATTGTCAAGTTTATTTAATGGAATTATTGCATTCTTAAAGGAAATTTCAATGGATTATGACATTAACTTTGGACCACTTCAGGATACACTATCTACAAGTTTCAATGAAATTATTATGGCACTTGGAAAATATGTTTCTGATGGAGCTATTAGTGTCATAGGTGTATCTATGGGATATTTATCGATTGCTTTTATTGCTTTCGCAGCTGCAATATATTTCTTGATTGACATGGATAAAATACGTGCTTCTGTTAAACAGTATTTAAAACGTACCAATAAAAAAACATTACGCTATGTAGCAACTGTTGACCATGAAATGAAACAATATTTAACAGGATTTTTAAGGATTATGTTGATTACTTTAGTAGAATATACATTGGCGTATACCATTATTGGTCATCCTAATGCTCTATTATTAGGTTTCTTGGCTATGATTGCCAATTTAATTCCATATTTTGGTGGTATGATTGCAAATATAGTAGCCGCTGTTACTTCATTTGTCATTAGCCCAGTTATGTTTATCAAAACATTAATCGTGTTTATGGTATTGTCTTGGTTAGATGGATATTTAATTAATCCTCTTGTATATGGAAAAACAAATAAAATACATCCGTTAGTAGGTATCTTTGCTGTCTTTGCAGGAGGTATCTTATTTGGAATAGTAGGAATTATTATTTCATTACCATTAGCAATTATCTTAATTACTACATTTAAATTTTATTGGGAAGACATTAGCGATAAAATAGAAGATATCAAAGATAAAAAGGAAAAATAATCCTTTTTTTCTTGCTTAATATTAGAAAAATAGTATAATATATGGCACTAGGGGTGACATTATGCAATACTTAAGTAAGTTAGTAACTAAAGATACTCCAATTCTCCATCTGCATAATGATAGAATACTTTCTCAGAGCATGAAAGAAAATATTATTGGAAGTTGTTATAAAAGAAAATATGAAGATTATATTTACCTTTATGGTACAAAGTTGTACTTTTTTAAAAAAGAAGAAGTAAATTATGGCTATCCATTTTATTTAATAGATGAATTAATGGGGAGTTTTTTAGCACAAAAAAGAAACATTCGTGCTGTTTCTTATGAAATTACAAAAGTTAAAAATAGATTAGGATTATCTTCCTGTAATTTTAAAAATCCAAATTTTGATTATTATTTATGTAAAAATAGTTTATTTTCTTCATTCTTATCTAGAGACTCTATTAGCAATATTGATGCATTGCAATCATTTGCAAAAATTCCTGAAAATAAACAATTGCTATTAGATCATTTATTGGAATTACTAGCTTTAGATGTTTATATGTTACAAAAAGATAGATGTAGTTTTAATTTGCAACTAGAAATTGATCCTATTTCTGAATTGATAGATTTTGCACCTCTTTATGATTTTTCAAATTGTGCAGATTGTGTAGGATTAGGTGGACTATATATCAATAACCCTATTATAGTCATTAATGATTTAAATATACGACAGTTGCTAAAAAAATTTCCACAATTGAAAGAAATTTTTACATTTTATTTGGATCAAAAAATGAGTGATAGCTGGATTGAAATTTGTAATCGTTATCACTTCAATCAAGATTGTTTTGCATATCACCAAATATTAGAGTATTATAAAACAAAAGAGGAAAATCAAAAAAAATATATAAAAAAATTATTATGAATCGAAAGAAAAAATATCGAAAGGATATACAAAAAGTAAAAAAAGGTATATAATAATAACATAATCATTATTGTTTGAAAGAGTAATTTGAAAATTCCATATAAGAGAGTATATGTTGGGTGAGAATATACATGGGATAGCAAATGAAGACATCAAATACAAGATAATCGTATTTCTGCGTTAAAGAAATTAAGTGTATAGAAAGTCTATAAAGTAAGGTGGCACCGCGAGTAATTCGTCCTTATTCTGTAGATTTTTTTTGTATTAGGAGGGTTTTGCGATGGATGAAAGGACTTTTGCTGCAATTTATAAAAAAATTAAATTATGTGATGGGATTTACGTTTATAGGTTTATGAGTGTAGTAGAGCCTATTTTTTATGATACTTTTAGGGATACCATTCAATACGTCAAGAATGGAAATATTAAAGAGGTATCTGATTTAGAAAATTATGATTTTACATTATCTGATGAAAAATTATGTTTTAGTGATATGATAGGTTTAAGTGCATTTATGGATGATTATGGAACTGAAGATATTCATTTGATCAAGGAACATTTTCAAAAAGATTTAGTTTCCTTTATTCGATATGGAGTTGTAGACCAAAATAATCATGAGATAAAAATTGTTCAAAGTAGTATAAAAACTATTCAGTCTGCTTTGCCAGATTCGAATTATTTATGTTATAGTAGTTATAGTTTTAATGAGAATATTCAAGTTTCAATGCCACTAGATTTGCTAGAAAGTATGATTTCTAATTTAGAACATGGAATGGTAGACGTTGTATCGAAACAGTTACATACTATGTTAGAAAATGCAGAGTCAGATCAACAATATATTTTTGATAAACTGCAATCTTATGATGAAGAAGATGAACAAATATTACCACATGCGGTCACTGTAGATGCAAACACTTGCGAAAATTTGATACAGTTAGTTGGATTAAAATCTATTAAAAACAAAATTTTACAGCTTGAACATTTTTTACAGTTTATGAATAAAACTAAAGATAATTTAAAACTAAAAACACCAAATATGAATATGGTGTTTACAGGAAATCCTGGAACAGGAAAAACAACAGTGGCAAGGTTAGTTACTTCTACATTATATCAAAATGGAGTAATTGAAAAACCTAGTTTCGTCGAATTGACCACCCAAAACCTTATAGCGGGGTATGTAGGTCAAACAGGAATTAAGACAAGAAAAGTGCTAGAAAGTAATCGAGGTGGGGTCATTTTTATAGATGAAGCTTACTCATTTAACGGTAAAGCACAACAATATGCTGAAGAGGCACTTGTCGAAATTTTAAAAGAAATGGAAACAGAAAAAACAGTATTTATTTTTGCGGGATATCCAGAAGAAATGAAGAATTTTATTGATAGTAATCCTGGACTGCAATCTCGTGTAGGATATTATATTGATTTTCCTAACTATAGTGTAGATGAATTATGGCAAATTTTTAAATTAAAAGCAACTTCGTATCAATTGTCTTTATCAGATGATTTAGAAGATTTGGTTCGAAATATTATTGTAAAATTTATGGATAAACCAAAATTTGGAAATGGTAGATTTGTGGACCAATTGTTAGAACGTATTATTTTGAATCATGCAAATCGTATGGTCAATATTGATAACCAAGAGGAATTATGTATGCTCTCGTCTTTAGATATTGATGATTCAATTATAGAAGAATTACATGTAAAAATGAAGAGTAAAAATATTGGATTTTGAAAGGAATGATACTATGTTACAAAAACCAAAAGGAACTTATGATGTATATGGATCTAATGGAATCAAAATATTATATTTAGAAAATTTACTTCGTTCGCTGATGGATAAATATCATTATGAATATGTGAGAACACCTATTTTTGAAGCAAGTGAACTTTTTCATAGAGGTGTAGGTGAAACAACTGATATTGTTTCCAAAGAAACTTATGATTTTATTGATCGTGGGAATCGTAATATGACTCTTCGACCAGAAGGAACTGCAGGAGTCGTTCGTAGTTATATTGAAAATAAAATGTATGGAAATCCAAGTCAACCAGTGAAAACTTGGTATATGGGTCCAATGTATCGTTATGAAAGACCTCAATCTGGACGTTTTCGTGAATTTTATCAATTTGGAGTAGAAGTGTTTGGATCAGAAGATCCAATGATGGATGCAGAGATCATAAGTATACCAGTTAACTTTTATCGTATGCTAGGGTTAAAAGGAATTAAAGTTAATATTAATTCATTAGGAGATCAAGAGTCTAGGAATGCATATCGTGATGCATTATTAAAACATTTTGAACCACATTTAGATGAATTATGTGAAGATTGCAAAATTCGTTATTCTAAAAATCCATTACGTATTTTAGATTGTAAAGTAGACCATGATTTGGATTGTATGAAAAATGCGCCTAAAATATCAGATTATTTAAATGATGCTAGTCGAAAACATTTTGAAAAAGTACAACAGTATTTAGATGCGTTAGAGATTCCTTATCAAGTCAATCCTAATGTGGTGAGAGGTTTAGATTACTATACTCATACTGTATTTGAGGTAGAGGCAAGTGTGGAAGGATTTGGTAGTCAAAATGTCTTATGTGGTGGTGGAAGATATAATCATTTAGTAGAAACAATTGGTGGGCCTAGTACACCAGGAGTTGGTTTTGCGTTAGGTTTTGAGCGATTATTGACTGCTTTGGAATTTGAACAAATAGAAGTAGGAGATGAACATTTAGATTTATATGTAATTCCTATGGAAGAAGAGATTAGGCCATATGCCTTTGCGCTTACTCAAAGTCTTCGTATGAATGGATTTTCTGTAGACATGGATTATATGAATCGTAATTTAAAGGGAAATTTTAAACAAGCAGATCGTTTTCAAGCATCTTATGTAATGATTATTGGAACCACCGAAATGGAAACCAATATATTAACTTTGAAAAATAATCAAACACAAGAAGAATATAAAATAAAAACAGATGATCTTATTTTATTTTTAGATGAGCATATTAAGGAGGAACATGATGAATAGAGTAGAATTAAAAGATTTAGTGAATCATTATAATGAAGAAATTGAAATTCAGGGATTTATAGAGAGTTTAAGAGATTTACAATACGTACAATTTTTAGTAATTACGGATGGTACGGGGAAAGTACAAGTAACAATTGAAAAAAATGAAGAAAATGCTACATTAAATCAAAATGTAAGTGGAATGACAATACAAAGTACAGTAAAAGTAAAAGGTAAATTGTTAGAAAATCCAAAAGTTAAATTGAATGGAATGGAATTGATTCCTACAATCATTCAAGTAACATCTGTATCTGAACAAGAACTTCCTATCAATATTAAGGATAAGGATAGTGCTGAAATTGATACGCGTATGGATTATCGTTTCTTAGATTTACGTAATGAATATAATATGAATATTTTTAAGATTCAAAGTAAGATGGTAGAAGCAATGCGTAAATCTTTATATAACAGAAATTTTACTGAAATTCATACACCAAAATTAATTGGTGCCGCAAGTGAAAGTGGTAGTGAAGTATTTGAGGTGAAATATTTTGATCGTAAAGCATATCTTGCTCAGTCTCCACAATTTTATAAGCAAATGGCTATGGCTGCTGGATTTGGTCGTATCTTTGAAGTAGGTCCTGTCTTTCGTGCCGAAAATTCCAATACTAACCGTCATACAACAGAATTTACAGGATTTGATTTAGAGTTTAGTTATATTGATTCTGTAGAAGATGTGATGCATTTAGAAGAAGAATTATTAACCGAAATGTTGCAAGAAGTAAAATCAACTTATGGAGATATGATTAAAGAAGTCTATGGAAAAGAAGTAATCGTTCCTACCATTCCATTTCCACGTATCAAACTAGCGGATTTATATCAAGTACTGGAAGAAAAATATGACTACCATGTAACAGATGGTGCGAAAGTAGACTTAACAACAGAAGCAGAAAAACTGGCATATCAATATGCAATGGATACATATCAGTCAGAATTCATCTTTGTTACAGACTATCCAAAAGATAAAAGGGCATTTTATCACATGAGAAAAGATGGTATTCCACAAGGATATGATTTAATTTGGCGAGGTGTAGAAATTACAACTGGTGCTCAAAGAGAACATCGTTATGATATTTTAAAACAACAGGCAGAAGAAAAAGGCTTGAAAGATGATGTTGCATTTTATTTAGAGTTTTTTAAATATGGTTGTCCTCCACATGGTGGTTTTGGTATTGGTGTAGACCGCTTAACAATGTTATTATTAGGACTTCCTTCTTTAAAAGAATCTATGTTCTTATTTAGAGGACCAAATCGTTTAACTCCATAGATGGAAGAGGGAAAAAATCAAGTTGAAATTATTGATAAAAGAGGTAACTACTGAATTTCATAAGAAAAAACATATGCGATATTTTTATGTTTATGACAAAGAAAATTCGATAGATACTAAGTATTTAATTATTGGTTCTATGCGTGAATATACTACTCAACATAGATATGATATGGATATTAGTGATTGGAGTTGGTATTTAGCCGATAAGAAAGCCCCAAATTATAAGCATAAGGGATACGGCAAAGCATTATTTTCATATATTATGAATGAAATATTGCCTCAAAAAGAGAATTCAGAATTATGGACAATAACAATAGGTCATTCTTATGAAGATGCAGTCTCGTTTTATGAACACAATTTTACAAAATCTAAAAATTATAGTTATAGAGCATAAATTGGAATGGTCTAAAAAGTATCTTGTCAAAGAGATGCTTTTTTGTTATAATGAAACTGTCAATAAAATCATAGAATAGTTTGAGATAAGCAGAAAATATGAAGTATGCTTTTTGCAAATGGGGGGGGGTAATACCCCTTTTTTTATTGTCTAAAGGAGTGAAAATATGAAAAAAGGATTTACATTGATTGAGTTACTAGCAGTAATAGTAATATTAGGAATTATAGCAGTTATCACAACCCCATTAATTATGGGAGTCATTGAAGATGCAAGAAAGAATTCTGC
>CANQAF010000032.1 GCA_947588975.1 uncultured Bacilli bacterium | reverse complement strand
CCAAATTCTTTTCCTTTTCCATTATCAGTATGGCTATGCCCTGTCATATATTTTACACATTCATAAAGACCTGCATATCCTAAAGAAATAGTAGAATATCCATGGTGCAATAATTCATGAATGCTTTCTCCTTTTTTGAGACGTGCTAAAGCACCATATTGCCATAAGATTGGCGCTACATCAGATACTGCTTTACTTAATCTTTTATGTCTAATTTGTAATGCTCTATGGCATAATTCCAAACGTTCATCAAATATTTTCCAGAATTCATCCATATCTTTATCAGAAGATAGAGCAACGTCGACTAAGTTAATCGTTACAACGCCTTGATTAAATCTACCATAATATTTTGGCTTCCCATTTTCATCGACATATGGTGTTAAGAAAGAACGACATCCCATACATGGATAACATTGACCATTTCCGTTTTTATCAATTTTTAATTGTTTCATAATTTTTTCAGAAATATAGTCAGGCACCATACGTTTTGCCGTACATTCAGCCGCTAATTTTGTTAAATAGTAGTATTTAGAATTTTTATGAATATTGTCTTCTTCTAGCACGTATAAAAGTTTTGGAAATGCTGGAGTAATATAAACACCTTTTTCATTTTTCATACCTTGAATACGTTGTTTTAATACTTCTTCTATAATCATCGCAAGTTCTTCTTTATATTCTTCTGTTTCCCCTAAATACATACATACACTTAAGAATGGAGATTGTCCATTTGTTGTTGTCATAGAATTAATTTGATATTGGAAAGTTTGTACCCCATCTACAACTTCTTTCTTTAAATCTTCTTTTGCGTATTTTTCACAATCTTCTTTACTAAATTTTCTATCTTTATATTTTTTTAAATAGCGATTGTAACTTTCTCTAACAAAAGGTGCTAAATGCGTTAATGTAATGGTACATCCACCATATTGACTAGAGTTAACAGCAGTAATGAGTTGAGTAGCAATTGTAACTGCCGTTAAGAATCTATGTGGTTTTTCAATCATAACTCCATTGATATTGGTTCCATTTTGAAGCATATCTTCTAAGTTAATCAAATCACAGTTATGTAATGCATTTTGAGCAAAATAATCGGCATCATGGAAATGAATAATTCCATCTTCATGTGCTTGTACAATATCTTCTGGAAGTAAAAATCTTTTGGTAATATCTGTACTTGTAATACCTGCTAAATAATCTCTTTGAGTTGTAACTACTTTAGCATTTTTATTAGAATTTTCGGTATTCCAATATTCGTTTTCTCCATCGATTAATTCTTTAATAGCACGATCAGTGGTATTACTTCTACGTACTAATTCTCTTGTATAACGATATGTAATGTATTTTTTTGCAAGTGCATATTTTCCAATTGACATCAATTTCATTTCAATAATATCTTGGATATCTTCTACTAAAATTCGTTTTTTTCCTAATTTTTCAATATATTTAATAATATTTTTAATTTGGGTACTAGAAGCTTGTTCCTCTTCATCTACCTCTTTGTTGGCTTTTTCAATTGCAGCCTCTATTTTTTCTGGGCAATAGTCTACCATATGTCCATCTCGTTTGATTACTTTCATCTCACTACCTCCTACATTACACTCACTATAGCACATTTTAAAAAAATGTAATTGTTGCAATTGCAACATTTTAAAAAAAGTGATATTATTTTTACAAGAGGTGTAAACATGGCCAATTTATTTGAACGAATCAGTGATAAAAATCAAGAAAAATTGCTAAAGTTGCTAGAAGCAAACACTTATTTCTTCAAAAAAGATACAACCATTCTTTCTAAAATAAGCAACGAAAACATTATTGGAATTGTTGTATCAGGCTATGTACAAATTATACAAAATGATTATAATGGAAACCGTACTATTATTGAAGAATTAAATTCAAATTCTGTTTTTGGTACTATGTTTTCTGCAATTTCAAGTAATGAAAATGATATTTTAGTGAAAGAAGATGCAAAAATTATTATCATTGAATATAATCGCATTATTCAAAGTTCATATAACAATTATTCGTTTTATCAGCAATTTATTCAAAATCTTCTTCAAATCCTTTCCTCTAAAATTACTGAAAAAAACGATCGTATTGGAATTTTAACAAAAAAATCAATTCGAAATCGATTGTTAGAGTATTTTAAAATGATGTCTGAAAAAAATGTTTCTAAAAACATTTATTTACCTTTTAGTTTTACAGAGCTTGCTGATTATTTAGCAGTGGATCGATGTGCTATGTCAAGAGAACTCAAGCATCTAAAAGAAGAAGGATTTATTGAAATTAAATCTAAAAAAATCACCTTATTATATTAGGTGATTTTTTACTATTACACGATTTGTTCTAATGTTTCATCTAAAATAGAGTAAAGATAAGTTAACACTTTCTTACTTGTCATTTTCTCAATATATTGTTGATATCCCTTTAATTGTTTTATATATGCTTCATCTTCAATTTGTTTTAATTTATAATCTACAATATATATGGTATCTTGATATTCCACCATTAGGTCAATGATTCCATGTAACAGTTCCTCATCTTCCAACTCGTAAAACTCATATTCTTGATAAATATGAAGAATATTTTCTTGAAAGATTGGTGTTGATAAAAACTTTTTGATTTTAGATTGTAAAAATAATGGAATTCCATCATAATTTGGATGTTCAAAATCAAAACATTCTAACACATGATGCACATATTTACCAAATTCGATATTCTGATATTGATCTGTTTGTAATTCCTTGACAATCTTCTTAGAAAAAGTAGTATCTTGAACTGTTTCTGTTTTTACTACTACAGGATTTACCAATAAAGTATCTTTTTTTCTATCTAATGCTTGTAAAGGCTTATGATATAAATAATCTTTTGATAATGTTGGACTTACATTTTCTACATATTTTTCTAATTGTTCAGAAACAGATTTTAACATATCCATAAATGATTGATATTGTTCCAAATGTGGCTTTGTCGTTACCTTTGGTAAAATGAAAATCATTTGTTCACGTGTTCTTGTTAAAGCAACGTAAAATAAACGAATCTTTTCAGCCATTTCCTCTTTATAATATTGATATTTCATTAAATCTTTATCAATGGTTGACCGAATACCATGGTGTGCTACTGGAACAATAAAACCATACGTTTCATCATAAGTCATTCTTTCTTTGATGTCACTTTGGTTAAATTTAGAAAATAGGCCAGTATAATAACAGATTGGATACTCTAATCCTTTTGATTTATGTATTGTCATAATTTGTACACTATTTTCTGCCTCCACATTCTGTGAAAAACGAATCTCATACTTACGGGCTGCAACCTCTTTTAAGAATTCTGTCATTTGATGCCAATCATAACCCAAATTAGATAATTTTTTTGCTAAAGATAATAAATAATCAATTCGGATTATGCTTTCTTCTACTTTACCTATTTTAATAAAAGCAGAATAGAAATCAAATTCCTCAATAATTGCTTGTAGTAAAGTCTCATTGTTACCAATATTTTTTTGTTCCAACAAATGTTCAATATGTTCCCATAATTTAGTATGTTCATAATCATTATTACGAATTGTTTCAAAAATAACTGGATCTTTTTCTTCTAATAAGAAACTTCTTGCAATACTAATATAAGCATATTTCCATTCTTCATCCAATACATGACTTTCCATCTTTTCCATACATGTTAAGATATGATAAAATAGCCTAATTTCTATTCCTGATGTAAGTGTTTCATCTTTATGTACTGTTATTGGAATATTACTTGCATCAAATATTTTTCGATACAAATCAAATGATGTTGCACGATCAATCAAAATGACAAAATCGTCATAAGTAACATCTCTTAATTTTTTAGTTGTAGAATCCATCACTTGAAAATGATGATTTATTTTATCTTGAATATCTTGTGCAACAATAAATGCTTCTATTTCTTCTTTTGTATAGTCTTCTGTTTCATCATATTCCAAAATACGAAGATGTCTGTTTTCCTTTGGTGGATCTAGCTCATAATCCTGATTCCCAAATACCATTTGATGCTCTTTTTGATAATCAGCGCCACCAGTTTCTTCAGTTAAAATATGATTAAAAATCAAATTAATATCATCTAGAGGTTCTTTTCTAGAACGAAAGTTGGTTGTCAAATCAATTTTAATTCCTTCTTTTCCTTTACGATATCGATCATATTTTTCTTTAAAAATAAATGGATTAGCATTACGAAATCGATAAATAGATTGTTTCATATCCCCCACCATATAGACATTTTGATTCGCAATTAAACCAATTAAATGTTCTTGTAAATCATTGGTATCTTGATATTCATCTAAAAGAATTTCATTCCAACTGGATTTCAGTTCCTCGCGAATCCATTCATTTTCTTCAACCAAACGAATCGCCATATTCGCAATATCATGAAATTCGTAAGCATTATGGTATCTTTTCCAATTTTCTACCCCTCGTTCTAATTCTAATAGAATCGAAATAATGACCGCTATATCTTCTTTTGTAGATTGTAAATCTTGTTTGATAAAATCTATAGACTCAAATCTGGTTAGCCGTTTCAATTCTTGTAATGTAGAAGAAATTGTTTCTTTCATTATCTTTACTTCCTCTTCATTAGAAGGAACTCTTGGTAAGGTAACTTGACAATTATTTTTTATTTCTTCATAGGTGTGACTTTTAAACAAATTCGATAAAATTATAGTTACCTGATGATAGTAATCAAGATGAATTTGTTGTAATTCTTCCATTTCTTGATTTAAATTCCGAATATGCATCTGTAACAATTCTAAATAGGCATCTATTTTTATATCAATTTTAGATTCTGACATTTCTTCTTCTAGATAAGTTTCTAGATATTTACATTTATCATATTTCAAATCTAACTTATGATGCATATTGATAAGATCCTTTTTCAATTCTGTATCATCCTTTGTACAAAATTTGAAAATTAAATTACAAAATAAAGGATCCGTCTCGTATCTTCTTTCCATAATTTGATCTAATATTTTTTCTTTTTCTAATTCAATGATACTAGAATCTACTATATTAATATTTTGATCGACATTACAAATATAATGATATTTTTTTACAAGAGAAAGCGCATAACTATCAAATGTTGTAATATAAGAAGCATCTACTGCTTCGGCAAATTGCGTAAGTCCCTCCGCTTGCAATTTCGCACGAATACGATTTTTCATCTCACTTGCAGCAGAATTCGTAAAAGTTAAGATTAAAAGAGAATTCAAAGGAACACCTGCTTTTACTTTTCGAAATACACGTTCTGTTAAAACGGCAGTTTTGCCACTTCCAGCACCCGCACTCACCAAAATGGGCATTCCTTCTTTTTGAATCGCTTCTACTTGTGCTTCTGTCCATTTTGTCATAAAGAGCCTCCTTCTAAGAATTCTAAGTTCTTATATTCTTTTAAATGCACGATATCTTTAGGAGTTTTAAAACATAAATCCTGATATTTACAAAATTCACACCCTACTAATTTTTGACCAATCTGTTTTGGATTAATGCAAAAATCAGCTTGTTCAATTTGATGTGCAGCTTGTTCAATTTGTTGTTGGGTAAGGTGTAAAAGCTTGTTCATTTGTGTATCACTAAGTATTTTTGAATATGCATAAAATCCATTTTTACCTACTTTCAAACTTTTAATCATTTGACTATCCATGTATGTAGAATCTAATTTTTCCAGTAAATCCATTTGGTTAATGCTATATCCTTCTAGTCTCATATTGTCTTTTTTTAACTTTTCATAGTCCTCATTGTCATCATTGTTAATCTCATTTTGTATCATTTTTTGTAAATAAAAACCTAATACTTGTACAGATTTCCATCCTGGTTGATTTTTTACAAGATATAAATAAATTGGTAACTGCATACCAATACCATAGATGCTTTGGTTTAAATTGGTTTCTAAAGTCCCTGTTTTATAGTCAATAATTGCAGCATAAATCACACCATCTTCTTCTTTATATTTGATTTTATCTACAATTCCCATAAAGGTAATTTTGATATTTCCAGTAATACTTGTAAATATTTTTTGTTCATATTTTTCTTTTGTTAAAGAAGTATACTTATTTTGTTCTTGAATCGTTTGAATAACAAATAACAATTCTTGTTTTAATTTTTTTAGAAAAAATCTTTCTTTTGCGGTATATTCTCTTTCTTGATGATAATTTTTCCATTCTTGTTCAAAATCAAATGATGGTGTAAAAGCGATAGATAAAAAATAATGAAATAAATTTCCAATTTTTTGAGCAAATGTTTCTTGATAAGCTTCCACTTTTAATATATTGGACATATAATAACGAAATCCACAACGATTATAATTATCTAAACTTGTGTAAGAAAGTAACAACTTTTGATTTAAATAATCATGTAGATGATTTACATCAATTGGTTGATATTGATTATCATAAGTACGGTACGAAAAATCAGGATAATGTGCGTATAGTAAATCAAGCATGGCCCCTTTTTCATTGTATTCTATATACTGATCCATCTGTTTTGCAAGAGAAATTTGATTCCAATCATCGGAATATTGATAACTTATATTTTCTGGTTTTTCTTCTTTACAATCTAACAAATCTAATATAGAAGAACGATAGTAACTTCCAAATGGAGTTTTCTTTTTATAAGTTAGAATGGCATTGGGAATGGCATTGATTTTTTGAATCACCAAATTTCTTTCATAATCGTTTTTATCTTTTGTTGTATCAATTTCAAGCATAGTACAACAAGTATCATTCAGATAATTTTCATCTTGATATACTCTTGGAATATTTTCTTGATTCATACCTAATACATAAACAATATCATCTTCTTCAAAGAGGTCTTTTCTAACATCTTTGATATGAACTGCAGATTTTAGTTTTGTAGGAGGAAGAGTTTGGTATTTACAGGCTTCTAAAATACAAGTAAACCAAATTTCATCTTTTGGCAACATCACATATTGATTACAAATTTTTATAAACTCTTCATATAATTTCAATTCTAATGGTTCAGTTGGTACATCAATTTTTTGAATAGATTCTTCTTTATCTTCACAAGAAGCAATGGTATCTAACCATTTTTGAACCAACGCATTTCCATATAAAGTATGCTTATTTTGTTCTTCTAAAGGAATTTGAAACATTTGAAAAACACGATGCAATGGAATTTCATATTCTTCTGTCACGTTGGTTAAAAAAATCTTATCTATTGGAGTTCCATTATGTAATTTTCTTGCTATATCAGCTGCAATATAGGCAACCTCTTCATCGATCGTTTCTAATCCATATACAGTATGCGTATATTTTTTTGGTTTATCTTCTATAACATCTACAGTCGTGATATTTTCAAGCGAATGTAAAAATTTTTTTTCTTCTTTGGTAAGTATATATCCTCTTACTTCTAATTTTTTCCCTTTTATATATTGTTTAAAAATAGGATCTGTTTTCAATAGTTTTTTTGATTCTAACTCTTGTTTTAGTTCAATTAACTTTTGAATATTTGGATGCTGAGAGGTTTTGACATCATATACATATCTGATATTGTTTAAGTACATTTTAGCTATAGAATAAGAAAAATGATATTCTTTTATCAATTCATATAAGGCCATTGGAGTAATTTCAAATGTTATTTTTTCTATCAACTCTTCTAGCGTCATAAAAATATCTTGATTCAGTTTACAATCTTGTGATTTCTGTAATAATACATTTTGTTTATAAGCATTTGGTGTAATGTAAATTGTATTTGCTTGCATCATACTACCACCTAATGTTATTATACCATATCTTACTTACTTTGTAGTAAGATATGCCTTCTATTCTTATGCAATAATTCTTGTATAAAAAAAGATGGATTCTTTTTCGGAGTCATTAAATATACTACATTTTTTGTTCTAGTTAATGCCACATAAAAGAGCCTTCTTTCTTCTTCATAGGGATAAAAATCTTGATTTGGATTTACATACTTCAATATAGGGTCATCTTCTAATTTACTTGGAAATCCTAGCACATCATTCGCCATATTCAATATAATGACCAAATCGCTTTCTAATCCTTTAGAGGCATGCACAGTTAAAAATGTGATATCCAAATCATTCCTTAATTTATATCTAATTTTCCTTTCATCCATACTAGTAAAGTCGCTATCTTTTAGAATAGGATTAATATCTCTATGATTTCTTCCTAATAAATAAACTTGCGTATATTCTAGTTGATTTAATAACTTTTTCAATTCTAAAATAAAATTTTGGTAATATATAATATGAATTGGTTTTGAAATTGTTTTACTGGATACCAATTGTTTACTCATTTGCCTTGGATTACGCATTACAAATGAACCAGCAACATTAATTAATTCTTGACTATTACGGTATGTAGTTTGAATTTTAAATAATCGTGCATTGGGAAAATATAACTTAAACTTTAAAAATATATCCAAATTACACCCAGTAAAACGATAAATAGATTGAAAATCATCTCCAACAGCAATCAACTTCGCATTGGTTTGTTTTATAATTGCCTTTATTAGTTCATATCTCATTTTGGAAGTATCTTGATATTCATCAATCAAAATGTATTTGTATGTAAATATCTTATCTTTATCTAGGAATGCTATTGCGTAATCTATTACATCATCAAAATCCATTTGATGATTATCCGCTAGATACTTTTGATAATGAATATATAGCCTTTTCATTAACATCAAAAAATATGTGTCAGATGAACTCCATTTGTGAAAAAATTTACTTTGTAAAATCCACTGATCCAGAGCAGTTATTTTAATTTGATTAGCTTTCATCAAACGAATAAAAGTGGGAATGATTTTTGTATACATCTTTACTTGATTACTATTTTTTATTTTTGAGTAAATTTGTGGAAAACTTTGCTTTTTGCATACTTTAACGTCAATTTTTCCCTTATTTTTGTGGAAAAAGTGCTTTAATATCCAATTTTGTGCATCTTGCTCTTCTAAAATTGTAGTTTCAAAATAGTTTTCCACAATTTTGTTTAATGTGTTTGCATCAGCAATTGTTAGATTTAATTTATGATGATATAAGATTTTCAAAGCTAATTTATGAAATGTCAATACAGGTAAATCATAATTGTAATATTGTTTTAAAGTATTTTTTAAACTATTGGTCGCATCATTTGTAAATGAAATACACAAAATTTGGTCTAATGGTACTTTTTTATATTCAACTAAATACCGGATTTTACCAATCATCGTTAATGACTTCCCACTACCAGCACCCGCAATGACCAGTGTATTTTGTTCTTCACTCAATACGACTTGCCGTTGTTCTTGATCCAATGGATATCCTTTGACATGATCCAACAAATCGCTTACCTTGGTATCTTCATTCTTTAAAAATATTTGGTTCCATTCATTTACAAGTTTTTCTAAATTTTTATATTGTCTTTGAAATTGTTTATTATGTGTTTTTTTACATATCATTTTGTATTGAATTTTTAATATTTCAAGTTGTTCAAGTGAAATATAATATTGTTTATATTGTGCAATCGTTTTCTCAAATTTTTCTATCATACTAATATAGTACTTTAAAATTATGAAATTTCCTTTTTACAAACAGAAAATAAATTTTAGTAATAAAAAAAGCCTTACGGCTTAATGAAACAATTCATCTAATAAATTCAAGTTTCGTTTAATAATAATGGCATCTATAATATCAATGCAAGCATAGATTACTGCTAATATTCCAATTACCCGTGTAATTGTAACCACACCAGACATAGGATTAAATAACAATATCACTCCACATATCATCATTAATACTGCCATAATAAAAACAGTAAGCCATATAGGTTGATTTGTAGATCGTAAAGCAATTGCAATTCTAAGTTTATAAGCACTACTTACTATAAACCATAATCCAATAGCGATTGGGATCATAATAGTTAAAGCATTTGGCTTCACTAAGATTAAAATTCCTAATATAATAGAAAGTAACCCACCACTAAATCCATCTAATAGAGTAAATGATATATCATGATATCCCATGATTAATTGATATATTCCATTTGCAATTAATAAGATAGATATTCCATATGCTATCATTGTAAGTGACTTTTCTGGATTTGTAATTAAAATGATACCAAATAAACAAAATAATACAGATGAGATAATAGAAATCCATAACGTTTGATTAATTGTTTTTTTCATATTGATCCTCTTTTCTAAAGGTATTATATCATATTTTTTAATATTCATCTATACATACCACGATTTATGGCTCATATAATGAAATGAGGTGTATATTTTGAAGAAAATATTAATTTTATTTGGTGGAAGCTCAAGTGAGCACAACATTTCTTGTAAATCTGCTAAAAGTGTAATCGAAAACATCGATCAAAATAAATTTGATTATAAAATGGTAGGTATTGATTTTAACCATAACTGGTATCAATTTTGTGATGATCTATCTTATTTAGAAAATGGAAAGTGGAAAGACGCTAACATTTTAAAAATTGATAATATTATTTCATACCTAAAAGAATTTGATGTTGTGTTTCCAGTCATGCATGGTATTTATGGAGAAGATGGTACTTTACAGGGATTATTAGAATATTTTCACATTCCTTTTGTAGGATGTGGGACACTTGCAAGTGCTATTGGAATGGATAAGGCAATATCCAAACAATTCTTTGAATCTCTTCAAATTCCACAAGTTCCTTATATTGTGATTGATCATGCAACTAAAGTACAAACCATATTAAACCACATTACTTTTCCTGTGATTGTAAAACCTTCTAATGGCGGATCATCTATTGGAATCAACAAAGCAAGCAATAAAAAAGAGCTTGTAAAAGCTATTCAAGAAGCAAAAAAATATGATTCTAAAATTATCGTCGAACAATTTATTGTTTGTAGAGAATTAGAATGTGCTGTTTTGGAAAAAGACAAAAATATTATATGTTCAAGGCCAGGTGAAATCAAATCGGCAAATGAATTCTATGATTATGAAGCAAAATATGTAAATCAAAATTCGTATACAGCCATTCCTGATGATTTAGATAATTCTACCATTTCTGCCATTCAAAAGTACGCTAAAAAAATTTTCCTAAATTTAGGTTGCAAGGGATTATCTAGAATTGACTTTTTCTATGAAGAAAAAACAAAACACATTTACATCAATGAAATCAATACACTTCCTGGATTTACAACTATTAGTATGTATCCAAAACTCATAGAACATGAACATATTAGTTATTCAGAACTTATCACAATCTTAATTGAAAATGCATTAAAAAAATCCTAAACAGGATTTTTTAGTTTTTAATATCTCTTTTATAATATACAATATTGGTAATGGTATATAATATTACAATAGTGATAATTGAAATGATGACACCACTCATTAAAGACATATCTGTCTTTTTTATAATTTCTGTATACCATTCCTGCTTGGTCATAATAAATCCCGGTATAAAATACATAAATGGCAGATGGGTCAAAAATAGAAATGTTGTTTTAAAGTTTGCGCATACATAGTAAAGAATAAGCGGAAGTATTGCTAAAATAGTTGTGACGCTCGTTGTAAGCACCGTATTTAAAGATACAGTTGATATAAAGAATAAAATACTTAAAAATGCTATAATTGGTATTCCCGCAATGCATAAATCTTTTATTAAATATAAATAGTAATTTACTTCGATTACATTTCCATTATAATATACTAATTTTGGTGTAAATAAATCATTGAAACCATATTTTACTCCTGCACATATACTTAAAATTCCAAGTCCAATTATCCAAATAATATAAGTATGTAAAATTAAGTAAATAAATTTACTCAGTAAGATTTTCCAACGTTTAATAGGTGTTGTAATTATATTTTTAATCGTACCTTTATTGTGTTCAGCACTTACAATCCCACTACTAGTTACACTCACAATAATTAGAATAATAATTGGTAAATAAAATACCTCATCTACTATTTTTTTGCTGGTCATATATTGATATTGATCAATCTGTCCAACATTAGTTGTTTTATCAAAAAATAAATCATGTTTTATATTATGCTTACTACTATAATATAGGATTGCTTGACTTGACTGGGTATCTTTATTTACATTGGTATAATACCTTACATAATCTTGATAAGTAGGAAATTTATAAGGGCCATCTGAGTTCATCCATGACGCTTCATCTTTTTTTATTTCAGTAATAGGTAATTGTGTCCACAGTAGATAATTTAAAGCACGATAATCATTCATATTTCCCACTTTATTTTTAATAATGAATTTCGCCATATCAATATCATCTTTCCATATACGATCATGATCTATAAGATATTGAATGTATAGATAATACTTATCTTCCTTAAGTAAATATGTATATTCATCAATTAACTTTACATTATTTAATACTAATTCATCTTGCTCTACATCCGTATAAGCCGTACAAGTATGGTGAATTGCACTACTGAATCTAGATTCATAATAATACTGATTTTCACTATTACATATTGCTTCTATGATAGGATCATTTTTATGTTCTCTTAAAATTTTGATACTATAATTATCTAATAATGCATATGTTAACTCTCTAATTACATCTACCTTCCAATCATTAGCTGCAACTTTGTTTTCTTTTAGAAATTGAGCAGTCTCCATATTGACTTTATTATAATATAGTTCATATTGTTCTTCTACTGTCAGATTTTCTTTTTGTAAAAGTTTTTCATAGTGTGCTCTATAAACAGAATGAGAATTTTCATAATTTCCCACATTGTTGCACCACAAATCTGTAAGTTGCGTTAGCCCTATACAAAAGGGTGTTAAAAGAAGCATAATAACAACTAATTTCTTCACTGTATAATTTTTGATAAATTCACTTTTTACTAATTTTATAATCTTCATATTATCACCTATACATCATTTTTATCCGTTTTTAAGAAAAATTCTTCCTCTAAACTTCTATTTTTATATTTAATTTCTTCAATTCCAAATTGACTTATTATTTTTCCTTCATCTATAATTACAATTTCATCACATATATTTTCAATTTCAGATAAAATATGACTACTAATTAAAATACTCATATTTTCTTGCCTACTAATTTGTTTTAACATTTCTCTTAATTCTTTGATACCTATAGGATCTAATCCATTCGTTGGTTCATCTAAGATCAACAGTTTCGGCTTTTTCATAAGTGCATTTGCTAAACCAAGTCTTTGTTTCATTCCTAATGAATATTTTTTTACCTTATCATCAATTCTTGTATCTAATTTTACAAAAGAAATCATCTGATTGATATAATTTTTATCTTTAATTCCATTGATTAAAGCTGTTATCTCTAAATTCTTTCTACCACTTAAATTTTGATACATATCTGGGTTTTCAATAATACAACCTACTTTGGATAATGCTTGTTCTAGATTCTTTTTCGTGTCATAACCACATATCTTAATGGTACCCTTATTTGTATGATACAAATTCAATATAGTTTTAATCAATGTGGTTTTCCCTGCACCATTTGGTCCGATTAATCCAACAATATCTCCTTCATAAATATCTAAACTGATATCATGTAGTATCATTCGGCTACCAAACTTTTTTGATACATGTGATATTTCTAATACTTTTTCATGATGATTTTCGTCTATTTCTTTTTTCTTAAAATCTCGTTCCCCATTTAATAGTTCTTTTACAGTTACATCAAATAATTCTGCTAATGTAGTCAAATAATAAATATCTGGTGCATTGATACCACGTTCCCATTTTGATACAGAGTTATCAGAAATGCCTAATTTATCGCCTATTTCTTTTTGTGTATAGTTATGTTCTACTCTAAGTTGAGCAATAAATTTACCCATTTTTTCTTGATTCATACTGTTCACCTCTTGTACTCATTATATAAAATATTGTATAAAAAAACTATGACTTATTAAGTCAATAGTTTAAGGACATCAATTATATTTAGTCTATTACCATGGTATTTAATATTTCTTCAATCAATTCATCTGTAAAATAATCTGTATTGATAAAAGTTAATATGTATCGTTTATCATTTTTTAGAATACTAACTTCTTTCACTTTATTTGTCATATTGAATATGTATCCTTGATAATCTCCATCAATTAATGTAATATGATCAATCGTTGGAAGCATAATAGATACGATAAATTGAAGTGAATATTCTTCTCTCATATTCTTTACACTAGTAAATATATGATTCTTTTTAAATTTATGATTTATTAAATACTGAAATAATTGAATATCATTATGAATGTTATTCTTTTCCAAAAAATTTGTAAAGCTTGTATTAGAGATTCGTTTATCACTAGTACCAAATAAAGTCGAATCGTTTTTTAAAATATCAACATAAGTGTAGGTTGTTCCCATCCAAAAAGATGCGAGTACAGAACCTTTTTCATCACGTAAAACATATTTTACAACATCTTCTATATTTTGTGATGTTTCAAATGGTTCAAAATT
>CANQAF010000031.1 GCA_947588975.1 uncultured Bacilli bacterium | reverse complement strand
GAACAAAAAGAAAAAAATTACAGGACATTACCGTTTTTTCCTTACTATAAAAAAAGATTCTACGCAGTAGAATCTTTTGCTTTTTCCATAATTTTTTTATTTTCTATTAATCTTGTATCATTAGGGCTTAAATCAATTGCAAAATTTACAAATTTAATTGCATTTTTGTAGTCATGTTTTTCAAAATAAGCAATAGACATGAGATCATAGATAGTAGAATCCCAACTAAATGGTTCATTGATGTAATTCTTGGTATGTGTCTGAATTTGTAAGGCTTGTTTTCCATAATAAATCACTTGATCAAAGTTTTCTAAGCGATATGCAAGCATGGCCATTTCTATATAAGGATCTCTTAAATAAGGCGCTTCTAAAATTGCTTTTTTTAACCACATTTCTGCTTCATCAAAACGATTTAATGCTTGATAAGAACGTGCTATAAAACGCATGGAGGCACAACGTTCGTCTTTCCATGTAGCGCTTTTGAGATGTAAATGGCGAATTAATGTATCAATACAATCGTTCCATCGTTGATAATACATATATTCGCGCCCTAAATAGTGCATATTTCTATCATCTTCTGGATTTTCTTGTACAGAAAGTTCTAATAGAGGAAGATAACTTGATCTGGATTTAGTATTATCGGGATAATGATTTAATGTTAAATTATCGATTGTAATAAAATGTTCCGCATCATCTTTTGTATAGGTTAATACTTCATGTACAGGATGTGTCCATTGATAATCATGTCGCGTATGCATTTTTTCAATATAAAAATTAACGGCTGGATTTCCACTTTCGTCAAAACTCCAATTATAGTTATAACGAGCACGTGTTGTACCTGGTACCCAAGCTTCTTCTAATTTCTTACGCCATCCAGATTCAAATACTTCATCTAAATCAGTACAAACACAAATATTTGCATCTTCACAAACAAGATCTAATGAATGATTTCTAGCTACATCAAATCTCCATGGATCAATTTTTTCTTCGGTTACATGTACATTTCTATTTTTTAATTTGGAAACAGTATCGTCTGTGGAACCTGTATCCAGTACATAAATTTCATCTGCTTCTTGCATAGAATCAACCCATCTGTCTACAAATTTTTCTTCATTTTTACAAATGGCATAAACACAAATTTTCATGATTTCACCTTCCATTATAAAATATGTTTTGGATTAGAAAATAGTGCATTTCTGCACTATTTAAAAGATTATGCTTCTGTTCCAGCACTTAGTTTTCGTACAATTAGGTATCCATTAATACCGTTGACACTTGGTTGTTGAAGAGTACCAGTAGTTGCTTGTGCAATCATGTCTACAGTTTCATTGGCACTTAAAGTAGTGATTGCTGTTCCACTATAAACAGTGTTTGAACCAGTATTGATAGTTTGTTGGATTTGAGTGGATGTAAGATTTTGTCCGCCCGTACGTATTGCTAGAGTTGCATTATCTACATTGCTATTTTGAGCAGTTAAAAGAGCATAATAAGTAATTTCATAATCGCCATCTTCTTCTACTGTAATAGTACCTGTACCAGTATCGTATGTTTCTGCTAAACTAGGCATTTCTTCATTAAATGAAATATTAGTTGGAGTATCTGGTGTAAGTGGAATAGTATTGTCTGTATTACGATATAATCCACCATAAGCAGCTAATCCTGCAGGGACCGTTCCAGTAGGTCCTGTTGCGCCAGTGGCTCCAGTTGCACCAGTAGGTCCAGTAGGCCCTGTTGGCCCCGTTGGTCCTGTCGGACCTTCGATACCAGTTAAACCAATAGGTCCAGTAGGCCCTGTTGGCCCAGTAGGTCCGGTAGGTCCTGTTGGTCCTCCCGCAGGCCCAGTAGGTCCAGTAGGTCCCGTTGGTCCTGTAACGCTTACTACGGCTGCTACAGGGCAAAATTGTTGTGCAGAATTAATTTTATTGATTGCATTCTGATAAATACTGCTACATGGATCTCCACAATTATTATTACAATTCATAAAATTCCTCCTTTTCTAATATAAAATATGCGCATAAAAAAATGCCAGTTAATAAATATGCTTAGAAGAAAAAGAAAAAAGCAATTATTCATTGCTTTCATGTTTATATTCATAAGATTCGATTAATTCATCTAAATTTTCCAAAGTAATTGTTTTTTGTTCCATTGCATCTTCCATGATTTGTTGATGGATTGGATTATCTTCTACGGTAATTGGATGCATATTATCATAAAAAAGGAAAGAGTATTCAATTAAACAAAGAACTTGTAAATTAAGAGTTATATAAGCTAGGCCTTGTATGAATGTATCAATAGAAGGTAAATAATAAAGGCAAATTACAGATATAATAGTAAGAAACAATAAGGTGGTTTTCACTTTACCAATCCATAAAGTTTCGGTTTTATGACTTTTATAGTGAAAAATTAAATTACAAATTGCAAGAATGATTTCCAGTGCAACTAATAGCCATAAAATAGGGAAGATAGTAGTTAGACTGATACATAGACCAATAGCAAATATTTTATCTGCGATTGCATCTAATTTTGCTCCTTTTTCACTTACAACATTCCATTTTCTCGCTAGTTTTCCATCTAACATATCTGTAATTGCAGCGATTATTGTAAAAATCATTACAATTGCGATTTTTTTAGTAATTCCCATAAAAATAATGATAGGAGTAAATATAATACGACATCCCGTTAAAAGATTGGGAATGAATTGTTTATAATTTTTAGATTGTTTCATAGGTTATCCTCCAATAATATTATTGTAACAAATTTAAAAAATAGAATCAATTCATTACATAAAAAATATCTAAAAACATATGTTATAATGTATCTAATTTAGATACAATTGGAAAACTGTAGTGTTACGGTTTTCCTTTTTTGTCAACTCATTGTAATTTATTGATGAACTCTATACATTTTATTCCTAATTTGATATAATATATGTAGATTATTGTCGAACAATATGATAGAAAAGAGGGGATAAAATGAAACAAAAAAGAAAAGCGTTATTTTTCTTAGGAATTATTTTATTTTCTCTTTGTCCAATAATAGAAATTAAAGCAAGTACTCAAATTGCTTACGTGACTGAAAATCATATTTTTTATACAAAAAAGCCAAATATTGAATCACCAACTAGCGATGATTTTGTGGCTTATAATGTACTACAATATTTAGATAAAGGTGACGAGGTTAAACTGATTGGAAATTCTGTTCCATCTACAATAGGTAGTTGCCAAACTAAATTTTATGAAGTTGGATATCAATTTGCTAATACAGGCAAATATTATACTGGATATGTTTGTGGCGATTATTTAAAATTTGAAGTGGATGTAACACCTTATATAGAAGAGTTTACAAAAGCAGGTTTTCCAAAGAGCTATTGGTCATCTTTGGCGTTGATCAAAGAAGAACATCCAAATTGGGTACTAAATGCTTATCAAACGAATTTAGATTGGAAAGATGTTTTAGATAATGAAACGGCTATAGGCAAAAGTTTACTTCATTACTATTATTCTGAAAATGGAGGCTATTTAGATACATCTAGCGAAGCCTATAATTATAAAAATAATACATGGTATTCATTTGATGGTGGTGGACCTTGGTATGCAGCAAATCGTCAAACAATAGCATATTATATAGATCCTAGAAACTTTTTAACAGAAATATCTATTTTTATGTTTGAAAATTTATCATACAAGCCAGAGAGTCAAACACAAGAAATTGTGGAACAAGTATTAGGTAGTGATTTTTTGAAACAATATGCACCTGCATTCATGAAAGCAGCAGAAACGTATCATGTTAGCCCTGTTTATTTAGCAGCGCGAGTTCGTCAAGAAATTGGAACCACTCCAAGTGTTGCAACAAATGGTGAAGCATTTGAATATAATGGAAAAACTTATTCTGGATTATATAATTTCTACAATTATGGTGCGACTTCTGGAGAAAACAATTGGAAAAATGGATTAATTTGGGCAAATGGTGGAGAAAACCAAGAAAATAAAACATTTGGAAGACCATGGAATACAGCTGAAAAGTCAATTATTGGTGGCGCTGGAATTATTACAAATAATTATATTGATAGAGGACAAGATACCATTTACTATCAAAAATGGAATGTTGTTACATCAAATCCTTTTACCAATCAATATATGACCAATATTATGGCACCAGTAGGAGAAGCTTATAATGTATTTAAATCTTATAACAGTCTTGGATTAATTCAAACAGGAGAAGAAGGAACATCATTTACATTTACAATCCCTGTATATAAAAACATGCCTGAAGAAAAGTCTACTTTACCAACGAGTGGAAATCCAAATAATTATTTAAATGCAATTACTATCAATGATAAAGTGATTGATCAGTTTAATATAGATCAGTTAAATTACACTTATTATACAACGGTAAGCAAAGTCAAATTAGGTGCAACTGCGGTTAGTAGTACATCTCAAATTAGTGGTCTTGGTGAAATTTCATTAAAGGAAAAAGAAACAAAAGTGGTCATTACCGTTACAGCTGAAAATGGTAGTCAAAGACAATATACTATAACTTTTATTCGTACTGACAATGGCGAAGTTTCTATTCCAGACATCATTAGTAGTGCAGGCTTTCGTATAGAAGAACAATATATTTCAAAATTTAAACTTAATCAAACAATTGAAAGTGTTAAAACAAATATATTAAAAAGCAATGATTCAATTCAAATTACTATAACGGATAGTAATGGTACAGTAAAAAAAGATGATGCCATGATTGGTACAGGTGATATTATAAAAATCACAGTTCGTGATACTACAGAAACTTATCAAGCACTTGTATATGGAGATGTAAATGGAGACGGAAAATTAGATTTAACAGACATTTTATATCTACAAAGGCATTATCTTAAAGTAGATGGTGGTCAATTAGTAGGTATTTATTACAAATCAACTGATGTTGATCGAAATGGTAATATAGATTTAACCGATTTATTACAATTTCAAAGACAATATCTTAAAATTGCACCTATTACACAATAAGGAGTTGAAGTATGAAAAAAAATAAATGTAAGCATATTCTACTATGCATCTCTATATTATTTCTTTGCTTTTGTGGAACTGTAAAAGCAGCATCTGCATCTATTACAATACAAAGTTCGGCAAGTATGGTAGTTGTAGGTAGAACGTTCAATGTGACAGTTACTGTATCCAGTGATGTTGCAATAGCTAACTGGGAATATACACTTGCTTATGATACAAGTAGATTAGATATGATTAGTGGGCAATCTTACATTATGGATATGGTGACAACTACGGATGTAAAAAGTAGAAGTTACAATTATACTTTTCGCGCAAAAGCAAGTGGGAACGCTAATATATATATTCAATCTGCAGTCGTAAATGGTTTATATGATGGTGGTCTTAATGTAGGAAAGGGATCCCGTTCCATTACTTTAAGAACACAAGCAGAAATAGAGGCTTCTTATAGTAAAAATAATTATTTATCTTCTTTTGGAGTAGAAGGAGTGGGGCTTACTCCTGAATTTAACCGTGATACATTAGAATATACTGTGGAAATGGAGCCAGGTACTACACAGATTAATTTAGTGGGATCTGTAGAAGATGGAACAGCAAGGGCAGACGGTTTTGGAGTCAAAGATGTTGTCGAAGGTGCAAATCGTTTTGAAGTAAATGTTACTGCTCAAAATGGAAATGTAAGAACTTATGCGGTTACGGTCAATGTAAAAGAGTATAATCCAATTGAAGTAGAAGTAGATGGAAAAACTTATCGTGTGGTTAGAAAACGCACAGAGTTACAAGCGCCAACGAATTATGTAGAAACAACTGTTCAAATGGGAGAAGAAGAAGTACCTACATATTATAACGAAATTACCAATTATACACTGGTAGGACTAAAAGATGAAGAAGGTAATATTGGATATTATGTATATGATGAATCCAATCATACTTATACATTATATAAAGAATATGCACTGAAAAGTGTAATCCTATATCCAATGGAATTAACAGAAATTCCTAAAAGATATCATAAATCTGCTGTTGTTTTAAATGAGGAAGAAGTAACTGCATATAAAATAAAGGAAAGTTCACATTATGCACTTTTATATGGAATGAATGTATCCACTGGAAAGATTAATTTATATATGTATAATACAGATGAAAATACCTTACAAATTTATAATACAGAAGAGATTCAATTACTAGAAGAAAAAAATGAACAGTATTTACTGATTGGTCTTATTTTAGGAGGTACTTCTTTACTATTACTTTTGATTCTAATCATTGTAATTTGTAAGAAGAAAAAACATCATGATCCAATGGAAGAAACAAAAGCAAGACATAAAAAGAAGAAAAAGAAAAAAGAACAAATCATGGAAGTAACTACAGAAGCATAATGCTTCTTTTTCTATGCCTGCATTCTAAAATAGATTGAAATCACATAGAATTATGATATAATAATGTTAGGATGTGATACACATGAGAGTTGTGATCAGTGCAGGAGGAACAGGCGGACATATTTATCCCGCTTTAGCAATCATCGAAAAGATAAAAGAGATGGAACCAAATAGTGAGTTTTTATATATAGGTACACATAATCGTATGGAGAAAGATATTATTCCTGCCAAAGGAATTCCTTTTGAAACCATTGAAATATACGGATTTAATCGTAAACATATTTTAAAAAATATAAATACTTTAAAGTGTTTTATGAAAAGTATTAAAAAGTGTAAACAGTTAATAAGAGAATTTAAACCAGATATTGTTGTTGGAGTAGGTGGGTATGTAACAGGACCTGTTATTTATGCTGCAAAAAAATTAGGATATCCAACATTTATTCATGAACAAAATAGTGCACCAGGAAAAGCGAATTTATTTTTAAGTAAATATGCTGATAAAATAGGCGTTTCTTTTAAAACAACAATCAAACAATTTCCAGAATATAAAACAGTATTTACAGGCAACCCTTGTAGTGAAGCTGCTTTATCTGCGCCTAAAATGGATAAAACCAAATATGGATTATCTAACAATAAAAAATTGGTTTATATTGTGATGGGGTCTTTAGGATCTAGTAAAATGAATGAATTATTAGTGAAAACCATGAATCTATTTCAAAATAAAGATTATGAAATTTTATTCGTAACTGGGAAAGACGCCTATGAAACTGTTATTCAAAATAAATTTCCAAGCAATGTAAAAGTTGTTCCATACGTGGAAAATCAAACACAAATGATGAAAAATGTAGATATCATGGTGACACGTTGTGGGGCTTCTACTTTAAGCGAAGTGATTGCTTTAAAGGTACCATCTATCTTAATTCCAAGTCCATATGTACCGGATAATCATCAGTACAAAAATGCAATAGACTTTATGAAACAAGATGCTGCCGTTTTAATTGAAGAAAAAGATTTAAAAGGAGATATTTTAGTAAGAACCATTGATACTATGATTCATGATGAAAAACGTTTAAATGAAATGAAACAAAATTTAGGTTCGCTAGATTCTCCAAAAAGTGCAACTTGTATTTATAATACATTAAAAGAAATGGTGAAGTAATGTGATAAAAGAATTAAAAAAAATGAAATGTGGTAATGTAATCGAAAATGTAGATTTATCCAAATATACCACATATAAAATAAATGCCAGAGGCTCTGTTTTAGTAGAACCAAAAAATCAAAAAGAATTACTTACAGTCTTAAAATATAGTAAAGAACATAATATTCCATCTAAAATATTAGGTGGAGGTTCTAACTTAATTTTTAAGCAAGATTATTCAGGTATTTTAATTCAATTGAAAGCTTTTGATGATGTTAAAATTGAAAAAAATATTGTAAAAGTAGGCGCTGGATATCCACTTTTAAAATTGGCTCTGAAAGTCTCTAGAATGGGATATACTGGTTTAGAATTCGCAACCGGTATTCCAGGAACAATCGGAGGAGCTATTTTTAACAATTCTGGAGCATATGGAAGTGACATGGGATACGTGGTAGAAAGTGTTTTAGTAATTACACCTGATTTAGAATTAAAACGTATGTATAATAAAGAATTAAATTATCATTATCGTACTTCCTTTTTTAAACAAAATCCAGGATATGTGATTTTAGAAGCAAATATTGTGATAAAAAAGGGAAATGCCAGTGAAATTATGGACATTATTGAAGATAGAAAAAAAAGAAGAGTATTGTCTCAACCTTTAGAATTTCCATGTGCAGGAAGTGTCTTTCGTAATCCAAAAGATGTAGCAGCGTGGAAATTGATTGAGGATGTAGGAATGAAAGGATACCAAGTAGGAGGAGCTAAAGTATCTGAAAAACACGCAAATTTTATTGTCACAGATGGGCATGCAACTGGGAAAGATATTATAGATATTATTACAGCAATTAAAGTAAAGGTAAAAGAAACTTTTGATATTGATTTAATATTGGAACAAGAAATAGTAGAATAACGAGGGATAGTATGAAGAAACAGGCAAAAGTCAAACAGAACATAAAACCAAAAAAAGTGGTCAGATCAAAAATACAACCAGTTCCACATAAAAAAGTAAAAAGGCGAAAAATTCGTTATGGCCGTATTTTATTTGCTCTTGTTTGCATTGCTTTGATTCTTTATATTTTATCTTTCTTGCTTGATGCACCAATTCGAAATATATTGGTAAGCGGAAATACTCATATCACTGATCAAGAGGTAATTGAACTTGCAGGAATTCAAAATTATCCTTCTTATTATAAAACATTTACCTTTGAAATGAAGAAAAAGTTAGAACAGGATTTTCGCATTAAAAAGGCAACTGTCAAAAAAAAGCAAAAAACAGTTTTTATTACAATCGTAGAAAATACTCCATTATTTTATAACCAAACAACAGGTAAAACCATTTTATTAGACTTAAGAGAAACAGAAACTATAAATGATGCACCAGTTCTTCTTAATTATGTTCCGGATACCATTTATGAAACATTTCAGAAAAAAATGCAGTTAGTAAATGCAGAGATATTAGATCGTATTTCTGAAATTATGTATCAACCGAATAATGTGGATGCAGAACGCTTTTTATTCATTATGGCGGATGGGAATTATGTATATGTGACTTTAGAAACATTAGAGCGTATTAATAATTATATTAGTATTTATGCTGAATTTGTAAATAAATATGGTAATAAAAAGGGAATTTTGAATTTGGATTCTGGTCAATATTTTACGATGCTAGAATAAAAAATAGTGATCTATAAAAAAGATCATGCAAATTTAAAAAAATAATGGTATTAGTAGAAGCAAAGAATTGCTTCTTTTTTGATAAATTTAGAAAAAACTTTTACTTTTTTTAAAAACTATAGTATAATTATGAATAGATTATAGGAGATGATAGTATGAAGCATGTTTATACGAGCATAGATATCGGATCCGATACTGTGAAAGTAGTCGTTTGTGAGCTCTATCAAAATAAACTTAATTTACTTGCTGCGTCATCTGTTAAATCAAAAGGAATTAAAAAGGGATTAATCACTGATGTGTATGAGGCAAGTGAGAGTGTCAAAAAAGCTTGTAATGAAGTAGAACAAATGCTTGGCATTCAAATCAAACAAGTCATCGCATCTATTCCTGGGTACCAAGCAGACTTTGTGATGGTACAAGGGACAACAAACTTAAACCGCGAAGAAATCATTGATGGTCAAGTAGTGACAGAATTACTACAGACTGCTATGAAAGAAAAAACAATTCCGGGTAAGGAAATGGTTACAGTCATTCCAATTGATTTTACCTTAGACGAAAAAAGTGGGATTAAAGATCCAAAAGGAATGCAAGGAAATATACTATCTGTAAGAGCAGTATTAGTAATGTCTCCAAAAAAGAATATCTATTCTGTTGTAAGTTTACTTGAGAATGTAGGTTTAGAAGTAGTAGATATTTCTTTAAATAGTCTAGGTGACTTCTATTCTACCAGTGATAGAGAAATCAAAGAACAAGTAGGAGCAGTTGTTAATATTGGGTATGAAACAACTTCTGTTGCATTATACAACAAAGGAATATTAGTCAAAAATTCAATGATTAGTATGGGTGGTAAAAATATTGATAATGACCTTGCTTATATCTATAAATTAAATATAGAAGATGCAATCAAGGTCAAAGAACGTTTTGCGTTAGCGCATAAAAGTTATGCAAGTGTCAATGATACCATCGAATTAATGGATAAAACGGAAGAAAAGGTTAAAATCAATCAATTAGAAGCTTCTGAAATTGTGATGTCACGTATTGAAGAAATTCTCGTTTTAGCGAGAAAAGAAATAAATATTTTGACAAAACGCGAAGTAGATTATATACTAATAACAGGTGGTACAAGCAGTATGAGTAATTTTTCTTTAATTGCTGAAGATGTATTAGGAAAAATTGCTATGGTTGGCAACATTCGTTTGGTTGGCCTTAGAAATAACAAATTCGCATCTGCTGTTGGGAACATCGCTTATTTTATCAATAAGTTAAAATTAAAAGGAATTGACTATACTATGATTAGTAAAACGGATATGGAAGAACTTTCTTCTACTAAAAAAAGTTCTATCATTTCAAATGAATCAATGTTAGGTAAAGTATTCGGGTACTTTTTTAACGAATAAGGAGGATATATATGTTCGGATTAGAAATGGATCAATTAGCGAAGATTAAAGTCATCGGAGTTGGTGGTGGCGGAAATAACGCAGTAAATCGTATGATTGAATCAGGATTAAAAGGAGTAGACTTTATTGTAGCCAATACGGACTTACAAGTTTTAAATAACTCTAAAGCACCAATTCGTATCCAGATTGGAAAAGAATTAACAAATGGATTAGGTGCCGGAGCTAACCCTCAAGTTGGAAAAGATGCAGCTATGGAAAGTAGAGCAGAAATTGAAGCTGCTTTGGAAGGCGCTGATATGGTATTCATCACTTGTGGTATGGGTGGTGGAACTGGTACAGGAGCTGCACCAGTTGTTGCAGAAATTGCACAAGATATGGGCGCTTTAACAGTAGGTATTGTTACCAAACCATTCTCATTTGAAGGAAAAAGAAGAATGGATCAAGCGTTAGCAGGATTAGAAGAATTAAAGCAACATGTCGATACTTTAATTGTCATTCCAAATGATCGTTTACGTGAAATTATTGATAAATCTACACCATTATTAGAATCATTCAAAGAAGTAGATAATGTCTTAAGACGTGGTGTGCAATCTATTTCAGATTTGATTGCTGTTGCTGGGTTAATTAATCTAGATTTCGCAGACGTCAAAGCCGTTATGGAAAAACGTGGAAATGCCTTAATTGGAATTGGTATGGGAATTGGTGAAAATCGTGCTACCGATGCTGCAAGACAAGCAGTAGAAAGTCCATTACTAGAAGCAAGCATTAGTGGTGCTACAGATGCAATTATCAATGTAACCGGTGGTCCAAATTTAACATTATTTGAAGTAGAAGAAGCTGCTGAAGTGATTCGTACTTCTGCTCAAACTGATATCAATACAATTTTTGGAGCAGTTATCAATGAAAATTTAACAGATGAAATCATTGTAACAGTTATTGCGACTGGATTTGATTCAAAAAATAAAGAAAATTCACGTAGTAACAGAAGAGAAGAAATGTTAAAAGAAGAAAACAGTGAAGAAGATAATGGATCTGATGAAACAGATATTCCTTCTTTCTTAAGAAAAAGAGTATTTTAAAAGATAGAAAATTCTATCTTTTTTTGTAAAATAATATTTTCTCAAAATGTAAAATAAAAATTGCTTTTTTTGTAAAATTATGATATTGTTATATGGAGAGGAGAGATATCAATGCAATATTTACCTAGAATTGTAGATTCAGAAATTGATGAACTAATGAACATCATGGGTGCAGTGTTAATAGAAGGTTGTAAATGGTGCGGAAAATCGACAACAGGTGCTTATCATGCAAAAAGTATTATTGAATTTCAAAATCCGGATCGAAAACAAGAATTTGATGATATTAAAAATACAAAACCATCCTTATTTTTAACTGGTGAAAAACCTCGTATGTTTGATGAATGGCAAATGTATCCAGTTGTATGGGATGCCATCAGGACAGATGTCGATCATTCTGGTTTAAAAGGTGAATATATATTAACTGGTTCTGCTAAACCAAGTGAAGGAGAAACGATGCATACAGGAACTGGACGAATTTCTAGAGTTCTTATGCGACCTATGAGCTTATTTGAATCAGGGGAATCCACAGGAGAAGTGTCATTTAAGGATATATTGGAAGGAAAAGATATCAAAGGCGTATCTAAATTATCATTAGAAGATATAGCTGATGTTATTGTTCGTGGTGGTTGGCCTGCTTCCATAGAAGTAAAAAGCAATATGAAATATAGATTTGCACAAGAATACGTAAAATCTCTAATCCACGAGGAAGTGAGACAAGTAGGTGGCATAGAAAGAAATCCAGAAAAAATGCAAAATGTTTTAAGATCACTTGCACGAAATATTTCAACACAAGTTTCTACCACCACAATAGAAGATGATGTGAAAAATAATTTCGATGATGATATTTCAAGACCAACTTTAAATGATTATATAAATACGTTAGAAAAACTATTTGTAGTAGAAAATGTAAGTGCTACCAATTTAAATTTTAGAAGTAAATATGCATTAAGGACAAAACCAAAAAAATATTTTGTCGATCCATCCATCGCGACTGCAATATTAGAAATTAAACCGAATGATTTAATCAATGATTTAAGAACATTTGGTTTTATGTTTGAATCTTTGTGTATGAGAGATTTGAAAATATATACCGGATGCTATGGTGGAGACATTTCTTTTTACCGCGATGAAAAAGATTTTGAAATTGACGCTATCTTAAGAACAAGTAGTGGCAAATGGGGAGCAATTGAAATCAAATTAGGTGCTGGATATGTTGATGCTGCTGCAAACAATTTATTAAAATTCAAAGAACGTGTCGATATTCAAAAATGTGGAGAACCATCTTTTCTAATGGTATTAACAGGTACGAATTATTCCTACAGACGTGAAGATGGCGTTTATGTGGTATCCATTGGAACTTTAAAAAATTAAAAAATAATTGAAGAAAAATATAACTGTTATCATGACATAAAAATGTTAGTTTTTTCTTCAATTTTTTATAATCTTGTTTGCTTGACAGAAAAGACTGAATTCGGCTATAATTTATATAGTATGAGAGGAGTCTTACTTATGTCATGGATTTGGATTTTTATAGTATGTATCATTTTACTATGTCTTATTTATTTAATTTTAAAAACAACCAAAGGACGTTATCGTGAAAAATTATTTCAATCGCTTGTAAAAAATGCAGTAACCATTTATATATTATGTGATCACAACAATCGTGAAATTGTTTATACCACAGGAAATATTTATGAAGTATTAGGATTAGAAGATTTATCTAAAGAAAAATCTTCAAAAGAAATCATCAATGAAATTTTTCAAATTCCAATTGTTCAAAATGAATTACGTAATTGGAATGGAGAACATGAATATGTGACACAAATGTTTTCTTATCACAATCCTCAATACAATCATACCAGATGGATTAAAATAAAAATTTATCCATTTATAGATCATAAAAAACAATACGATGTCATTTTAATTTCAGATGCAACGAAAGAACATGAACAACAACATTTACTCGTATCTCAAACCAAAGATATCAAGACAAGAGAAAACAAGTTAAATCAAATCACTTCTATTTCTTATGATATTGAAATCAATTTAGATTTATTAACTGGTAGAATGGATCTTCATAAATTAAAAGAGGATGCCATCTATTTTGGAAATGATCAAACAGGTGAATTTGAAACATTATGGAATCAAATCGTAACGGATGTGATTGATCCGAACAATCAAGAAGAAGTATTAAGTACATTCTCTATTGAAAACTTTAAACAAATTACAAGTAGTGATAATCTAGAACCTATTTCTATTCGTTATCGTTTAAAAGAAGAGGATACTTGGTTAGAAAGTACAGCTTTCTTTACAGTCAATCAAGGAGAAACTAAGGTTACGATTTTAACGAAAAATGTAACAGAAAATGCTGAATATATGCGTAGACAAAATGCAATGTTACAAGATGCTTTGAAACAAGCAGAAAAGGCAAATCATGCGAAATCTGATTTCTTAGCAACCATGTCTCATGAAATTCGTACGCCGATGAATACGATTATTGGATTAAGTGAATCTGCGTTAGAAACCGCAAAAACTCCGGAAGTACGTGAAGATTTGGAAAATATTAATAGTGCAAGTAACAATGTACTTGAAATTATTGATGGTATGTTAGATATTTCAAAAGTAGAAAAGGGTATTTTAGAACTTGATGAAAAAGAATATAATGTTCCAAAATTATTTCAAGATTTAATCAGTTTTACCAAAGAACGTATTGGAAAAGGACCAATTTTATTCGATACAAAAATTGATCCTAATATTCCAGTCGCTTTATTAGGAGATAAAGGTAAGTTGCATCAAATTTTGACCAATTTACTAGATAATGCAGTTCATTATACTGAAAAAGGTACGATTACTATGGAAGCATATAGTGAGGTTAAAAATCCAAATACAAAATTAACTGTAGTGATTAAAGATACTGGTATTGGTATGTCAAGAGAAAAGGTAAGTGAAATCTTATCAGAAGATCAGAATACCAATACAGGATTTTCGATTGTAAAACGTTTAATTGAATTATTAAAAGGGGAACTCGT
>CANQAF010000030.1 GCA_947588975.1 uncultured Bacilli bacterium | reverse complement strand
TGGTATCCAGGCCATATGGCAAAAACCAAACGTCTTATTTCAGAAAAAATAGATTTAATAGATGTAGTATATGAGGTAATTGATGCTAGAATACCATACTCCTCTAAAATTATTGATATTGAACAATATATTAAAAACAAACCACGTATTTTAATTTTTAACAAAATGGATTTATGTGACAAAAAAGAAACGGAAAAATGGATGCATTATTATGAAGAAAAAGGATATGTAGTGCTTGGTATGGATTTGATGCATTCTACTAATATGAAACCTCTGTTAGATGCTACGACAAAATGTTTGGAACAAGAAAGTATGAAACGCTCTCAAAAAGGATTAAAGATGAGAAAAGCAAGAGTACTTGTTGTGGGAATTCCAAATGTAGGGAAATCTACTTTAATTAATCGCTTAGTAGGGAAAAAAGCAGTAGTCGTAGGAAATAAACCAGGAGTTACTAAAAATCTAGATTGGATTCGCATCAATGATACTCTAGAATTATTAGATTCACCAGGAATTTTATGGCCAAAATTTGAAAGTGAAACAGTATCTTTTAACCTTGCTTCCTTAACTGCCATCAAAGAAGAAGTTTTACCATTAGATGAAGTAGTTATCTATATATTAAATACATTAGAACAATATTATCCACAAATCTTAAAAGAACGCTATGGAATTGATCATTTAGAAGAAGATGTTGTAAAAACTTTAGATTGGATTGGTAAAAAAAGAGGATGCTTGATTCGTGGTGGAGAAGTAGATTACGAAAAAGTTTATACTGTAATTTTAAATGACATTAAAGAAGGTCATATCAAGGACATTACTTTTGACCGTATGGAGGATATGCATGAATCGTAATGATATTATTCAATATTTAGAAAATATGAATCTACCAACAAATGAGTTTATTATATTGGCAGGAGCTGCACTTGTTTTATATGGTATCAAGGAGACAACACATGATATTGATATTGCGGTATCTAAACAGTTAGAAATGATATTACGAAACAATTATACTTGTCAGTTAGAAGTTGTCCAAAATGGGAAAAAGGTATATTATATTAATCATATATTAAATTTTAGTCAAAATTTATATGATGTAGACTATACCATTCATGATGGATATCATGTTCAAACAATAGATTCTATTATTGCTTTGAAAAAAAGATTAAATCGTGAAAAAGATGTAAAAGATATCAAATATATTGAACGTTACATGAGGGAACATTCAAATGAATCAAAGTAATTGTAATTATCATGAAACCGAAGAACAACTCATCAAACAAATTGATTGTTTTTTGCAGTATTTTGGCATAAATACTTTTAATCTAACCATGTTACAACGAAAAAAATATTTAAAACGTGTAAAAGAGTTTTATCAAAATGACTTCAAAAATACAGAATATTTTTTAGGATTGGAAAAAGATTCCAAAAAACAAAAAGAACTACAATATCGTATGGATGCTGACAACATGTTAATTAGAGAAATTAATCAATGTCAACAACAATTGCCATCTATTTCTATTTTAGATAAAATGAAGAGGAGAAAATAATGGAAAATATCAATGTACTGGCTTTGGCATATTTAGGAGATGCAATTTATGAATGCCATATTCGTGAGTATTTAATTCATCAAGGATTTGTTAAGGTAAAAGAATTACAAGAACAAGCGGTTTTATATGTAAGTGCAAAAAATCAGTGTAAGTTTTTAAAGCAAATGATAAATGATAATTATTTGAACCAAGAAGAGTTAGAGATTGTTTATCGTGCAAGAAATCATAAAAGTCATAAAAGTCCTAAAAATACAGATGTTTCTACTTATAAATATGCAACAGGTTTAGAGGCTTTGATTGGGTATCTTTATATAGAAAAGAAAGAAGAACGCATTTGTCAAATTATGCAATATATTATAGGAGTGTAAAATATGTATATCTATGGAAAAAATGTAGTCACAGATTATATCAAAAATAATCAAAAAATACAAAAAGCATATATTTATAAACAATTTAATGACAATTTTATTATTTCTGCTTTACAAAAAAGAAATATTGAAATTAAATTACTAGAAAAAAAGCAATTAGATCAGCTTGCAGATGGGATGCATCAAGGTGTAGTATTAAGTGTGCCAGATTATGAATATGCTTCTTTTGATGAGTTACTTGTAAGTGAAAATCCTTTGTTAGTCATTTTAGATCATTTAGAAGATCCTCATAATTTTGGGGCAATTATTAGAACATGTGAAGCTGCAGGTGTCAATGGAATTATTATTCCAAAAGACCGTAGTGTTAGTGTAAATCCAACAGTCATAAAGGTAAGTACTGGTGCAATTGATCATATAAAGATTGCTTGTGTTACGAACTTAAATCGTACGATAGAAGAACTCAAGCAAAAAGGATTTTGGATTGTTGGAACTGATATGGAAGGTACAGACTATGATAAAATAGACTATAAAGGAAAATTGGCAATTGTGATTGGTAATGAAGGATCAGGTATGAGCCGTTTGGTACAAGAATCTTGTGATTTTATTGCGAAAATACCAATGCAAGGAACTGTCAATAGTTTAAATGCATCCGTTGCAACGGGTATTGTTGTATTTGAAGCAATCAAAAATAGAAAGTAGATGGTATTATGGATTATAAAGAATATAATGATTATGAATTATTACATTATGTAAGTGAAAATAGTGAAGAAGCCAGTAATATTCTTTATCAAAAATATCAACCATTTATTCAAAAATGTGCCTATAAATTATATCCTTATGTAAAAAGCGCTGGGTTAGAAGTGAATGATTTGGTGCAAGAAGGTATGTTAGGACTTATGAATGCAATTGAACATTTTCAAGAACAAAAGGATACTACATTTTATACATTTGCTACTACTTGTATCCAACATAAAATGATTAGTATTGTTGTCTCTACAAAGCGTTTTAAAAATAAATTTTTAAATGAATCTATTCCAATTGAATCAGTAGATGATCAAGGAACACAATATTCATTAGAACAAATATTAGGGGATGAGACTTCCAACCCAGAGCATATTTTATTAAATAGCGAAAATGAAAATGATATACTTAATTTAGCAAAGGATAAATTAACCTCTTTAGAAAGTGCTGTATTTGAGTTAAAAATTAGTGGATTTCAATATCGAGAAATTGCGGATATTTTGGATAAAGAACCAAAAGCAATTGATAATGCTTTACAGAGAATACGTAGTAAATTGAAAGATATTCGAACAGAATTGAAGATGTATTAATCATTTACGGAAAAGAGATTAGATATGACAGAAATAGATTTGATGAGAGTAAAAGAAACTTATATAAAATTAAAAAATATTCAAATCTCACTCAACGAACTGAAAGTAAAAACTTATAATGTAAAAACGCAGATAGATGAATTTAAGCATATAAAAGAGTTATATGAATATCAAATTGCATTAGAACAATTATGCAAGATACAAACGACAATTCATGAATTATCTAATGCAGAAATATTAGATCTTGCATCACAGGAAATACAAGGAACTTCTACCAATGAAATTTATGTATACATGGGTTCTTATATTTTTGATAAGGAACATCCAGGTCTTGAATCAGTTAAAGTTCCAGATGATTATGCAGACTCTCATTGGCGAGAATATCGTAATATTGAATCTTGCAACGGAGATTCTAATGTGATTGTTCAATCATGTTGTTTTCAAACGTTTCAGGATAACCATCATATATTGTTTGCACCTAGTGGTATAGATGAAAAAGCCTTTTATTTGGAAGTAAGAAGAACCTTTTTTATGCTAGCGATTGAAAGTGGTCAAGCAGAAGCATGTAAGACAATATGTAAACGTTATCTATCCGTCTAATACAAAAAATAAGATAGCAATATCTTTTTTTATTTACAAAATTAGCACTCAATATTGACAAGTGCTAAAAACATGCTATAATGGGTATTGTGGTGATATACCATAAAAAAGGAGGGATACAGATGAATCAAGAAGTCCAAGAAGAAAATGTATTAGAAAAATATGGGCGTGATATCACAGAAAGTGTGAAACAAGGTAAGGTGGATCCTGTCATTGGTCGTGATGAAGAAGTCAGAAGTATTACTCGAATTTTATCCAGAAAAACAAAAAATAATCCTGTATTAATTGGTGAACCGGGAGTTGGAAAAACAGCAATAGTAGAAGGACTAGCCGGAAGAATTATAAAAGGTGATGTACCAAATAGCTTAAAAGACAAAATTATTTGGGAATTAGATATGGGTGCTTTGATTGCAGGAGCAAAATATCGTGGTGAATTTGAAGAACGATTGAAAGCGGTATTAAAAAAAGTAAAAGACAGTGATGGAAATATTATTATGTTTATTGATGAAATTCATATGATTGTAGGTAGTGGGGCAGAAGGGGCTATAGACACTAGTAATATGTTAAAACCTATGCTTGCTCGTGGTGAAATTAAAGTAATCGGAGCAACTACATTAAATGAATACCGTAAATATATAGAAAAAGATGGAGCTTTAGAACGTCGTTTTCAACGTGTGCAAGTTAAAGAGCCAACGGTAATGGATACCATTACGATTTTACGTGGGTTAAAACCTCGCTTTGAAGTATATCATGGGGTAACGATTAAAGATAAGGCAATTATTGCAGCTGCCACTTTATCCGATCGCTATATAACAGATCGTTTTTTACCAGATAAAGCGATCGATTTAATTGATGAAGCTTGCGCGACGATTAAGGTACAAATGGATTCTGTTCCAACAGAGTTAGATGTGTTGACGCGAGAAATCATGCAATTAGAAATTGAACTAGAAGCAATTAAAAAAGATAAAGATGAAATATCTAAAATGCGTATCAAAGAAATTCAAGAAAAAATCAATTCTTTAAAGAAGAAAGAAACAGAATTACGTACGAATTGGGAACAAGAAAAATCTATTAATGAACAAATTAGCGCTAAAAAAGAAGAAATTGAAAAAAATCGTTTTGCATTAGAACAAGCTGAAAATAATTATGATTTAGAAACGGCTGCTAAATTACGACATGGAGTTCTCCCAACATTGGAACGTGAATTAGAAAACTTAAAGTCACAAGATACTTTCCAATTATTAAGTGATACAGTAGATGAAGAAGATATTGCTGGAATTATATCCAAATGGACTAATATTCCAATTCAAAAATTAGTTGGTGGCGAAAAAGAAAAATTAATTCATTTAGAGGAAAATATGAAAAAACGTGTGAAAGGACAAGATGATGCCTTAAAATTAGTAAGCGAGGCAATTATTCGTGCACGTGCAGGGATTAAAGATCCAAAACGTCCAATCGGTTCCTTCATTTTTTTAGGACCAACTGGTGTAGGAAAAACAGAAGTTGCTCGTACACTTGCTTATGAACTGTTTGACGATGAACGTCATATGGTTAGAATTGATATGAGCGAATATATGGAAGCACATTCTGTTTCTAGATTGGTAGGATCGCCTCCAGGATATGTAGGATATGATGAAGGCGGACAATTAACGGAAGCAGTAAGGCGAAATCCTTATAGTATTATTTTGTTTGATGAAATTGAAAAAGCCCATAGAGATGTATTTAATATTTTATTGCAAATTTTAGATGATGGTCGTATTACAGATGCACAAGGAAGAACAGTAGATTTCAAAAATACAATTATCATTATGACTTCTAATCTAGGTAGTGATTATATTCTTGATCAAAAAGAAAATAGTTATGAAATGGTCATGAAAGAATTAAGACGTACTTTTAAACCAGAGTTTATTAACCGTATTGATGAAATTATTCTATTTCATTCATTATCTAAAGAAGTAGTATATGATATCTTAGATAACATTATAAAAGAAATAGAAAAAAGATTAGAACCACAAAAAATTAAGATTGAATTAACAGATAAAGCTCGTGATTTTATTATTGATGAATCTTATGATGAAGTCTATGGGGCTCGTCCTATTAAGCGCTATGTAAGTCGCAATCTAGAGACTTTACTCGCAAATGCACTAATATTAGAACAAATCCATCCAAATACTACTGTAAAAGTAGATGTAGATGATCATAAACTTTTTTTGAAATAAAAGTATGAAAAATACTTTTTTTCTTGTTTTAAACGGAAAAGTTATTGTATAATGAATTAAGGTGATATACATGAAATCAAAAGTTAAGAAAATCATAATATTAATTGGAATATTATTATGTCTATGTGTGATCGGAATCGTCGGATATTGTGTGTACTCATTATATAAAATAAGTTCTCATTATGGAACTAGTGTAGTAGTTGAAAAGGGAAATCTTTATTGCTTAGAAGATCGCAATTATCAAATATGTGGACAGATTTCATCAAAGTTAGATCTTTCGTTACAATCTCAAAAAATAGGATCTAAGTATTTTCAAATAGAAAATTCAAATTATTATATTTTATATTCGGATGCTACCAAAACAGAGAAAAAAGAGATTTCTTTACCAAATTATGTAGTATGGAATCAAACAGTTCATACGAAAGAACAAACACATTTATATCAGGAAAATAAACTAGTAATGACTTTACAAAAAGAAATGTCATTCCCAATTTTTTACCAAGATACATCTAATTACTATGTAACTTATTTAAATCAAATTTTTGAAATTCCAAAGAGTGAAAATATAGAAGTATATGAAGAAAAAAATACTGATGAAACCATTGCTCAAACAATTCCAGTTTTATATTTTGCGGATATTAATACTTGGAAAGATACTACGCAATGGATAGAACAAAAACAAAAGCTATTGGAAGATGGCTGGGAAACTATTTTAGTATCTGATTATCAAAAATGGCTATCTGGAGGAGTACAGTTAAAAGAGCATTCCATATTACTTTTATCAAATACCAAAACCAATATAGATGGTCTTCAGATTGAAAAAAGAGACGAAACAATTGATTGGAAAGAAAGCAATGCAGTATCAAAAGTAGGAAAGGCAAATTTATATACTATTACAGAAACAATTACATATGATCAATTTCAAAAAATGTTAGATGGACAAACAGTAATTGTATCTAGTATGGATCAAAAAATTCCAGTTTTAAATTATCATTTCTTTTATGATCCAACGATAGGGGAAGCATGTAATGAAAATATATGTTTAACAACACAAAAATTTGAAGAACAATTACAATATTTAAAAGAAAATGGTTATTATACATTAACTATGGAAGAATTTAGAGATTGGATGTATGGTAAGATAGAAGTGCCACAAAAGAGCATTTTGATTACTGTAGATGATGGAGCATTTGGAACAGGAAAACATAATGGGAATCATTTAATCACATTATTAGAAAAATATGATATGCATGCTACTTTATTTTTAATTACCGGTTGGTGGAGTATCGAAAATTATCGTTCTCCTAATTTGGATATTGAATCGCATACATATGATATGCATACAAGTGGTTTATGCCCGAACCAAACAAATGGAGCTCAAATGTTATGCTCTTCTTATGACCATGTAATGAATGATTTAAAAAAATCAATTGAAATTACACAAAGTACCAAAGCATTTTGTTTTCCATTTTATGCATATAATTCTACTGCCATTCAACAAGTAAAAGAAGCTGGCTTTGAACTTGCCTTTATTGGTGGTAGTTATAAAGCAAGTAGAAATGTTGATAAATATCACATTCCAAGATATCCAATCGCATATAATATTACAATGGATCAGTTTATTCAAATGGTATCTTAGGTTGACAAAAAAGAAAACGGTGTTATAATACTTTCCACATGAAAAGGAGTAGTTATTATGACACCTATTTTGCAATTTGAACAATTTTTAAACCATGAAATTCTTCACTTATTAGAAGATAATACATATGCCATATTACAACTTCAAGGAAAAACGGTAGAACAAAGTGAATATGTTAGAAAAAAACTGTCTCTTTGTATTTATGTAAAAAATTTGGAACGATTGTTAAAACAATATCAACAAGGACACTATGAATTTTTTAAGGATTTAAGTCAGTTATCTAAATTTTTGATTTTATTTGGATATAGACCAACTTTTTGTGCGAATTTGTTGTTATATATTATGGAAAAAAATATAGAAACTGGTTATTTAGAAGATCCGAAAAACATTTCAAAGTTTGAATTTCAATCTTTTTCTTTTGGTGAATTAAAAAAATTTTTTATTCATAACTCCAAAACAAAGTTAAATGATCATGTCCTAATTCAAATAGAAAAATGTGATTATATTCATCCAATGTCACCTATTGAAAATGCTAGAATGATCAATGCACATCATATTCTTTTAGAAAAATATTTTAATCAAAGAGAAATATTTGAACAAAAAGATATTGATTGTATTGTAGATGCATTCAATAAAATGAATATTGAATCAACAACATGCCATGCATTAGAAGCGATATTGTCCAATCAATTGAAAAAAAGAAAAAAATATAATGAATTGTTATCAAAGCCAACTTTTCAGCAACCATTAGTATCATCTAAAAAATATTTAAATGATAAAGAATATAAACAATTATTACATCAGGTAAGAGAATATTATGATGAATATCAAGGTAAAATTATTCAATCTATGGATGAAAATACTGTAATTTATATTGCTGGATTACTCATTAGCCTTGGTTTTTCTAAAAAAGAATTAGAGGATTTCTTTCGTGCAAACGAAAGAGATAATGTTGAAAAATACCCTAATGCTATTGCCGAATATAATCAATTATATGAAAAACTGAATTATTATAAAAATCATAGTAATATTCAAGATCAAATAAATTGTATTCAATCATATTTAGGGGAGATATTTATCTGTTCAGATGATGAATATCAATTTTGGAAATTATCCATTCGTGAAGAGCTACAAAAAGCAAAACAACAAATACCATATGCATATGATTATGAATATGAATTAGCAGAGCAACAATATCAAAAAAGATGTATAAAAAAATGTTGACATGCATACAATAAGATGGTATATTATTAAAGGATTTAATTAAGATTTACTTCGGTAAATCTTTCATTAAGTTAAAAAATGAAACACCTGGAAGTGTGTAATGGAAGGAGGAAAAAAATATGCCTACAATGCAACAATTAGTAAGAAAAGGTAGATCTGATAAAACAAGAAAAAGTAAATCACCAGTATTAGGTGTTGGATATAACAGCCGTGAAAAGAAGACTACTGTACAACATTCACCACAAAAGCGTGGAGTATGTACTCGTGTAGGAACAATGACACCAAAGAAACCAAACTCAGCATTACGTAAATATGCCCGTGTTCGTTTAAGCAACGGTATGGAAGTAACTGCTTATATTGGTGGGGAAGGACATAACTTACAAGAGCACAGTGTTGTTTTAATTCGTGGAGGACGTGTTAAGGACTTAATCGGTGTTCGTTATCATATCGTTCGTGGTACTTTAGATACTGCAGGTATTGATAAAAGACGTCAAGGACGTTCTAAATATGGAACTAAAAAACCAAAAGCAAGTAAATAATAGAAAAGGAGGTATATTATGCGTAAAAGACGTGCTGTCAAAAGAGACGTTTTAGCAGATCCAATTTATAATTCAAAATTAGTTACAAAATTAATTAATCAAATTATGAATGATGGTAAAAAAGGAACTGCACAAAAAATATTATATGGTGCTTTTGATCTTGTCAAAGAAAAAACTGGAAAAGATCCAATGGAAGTATTTGCACAAGCAATGGAAAACATCAAACCTGCACTTGAAGTAAAATCTCGCCGTGTTGGTGGAGCAAACTATCAAGTCCCAATTGAAGTAAAAGCAGATCGTAGTCAGGCTTTAGCACTTCGTTGGTTAGTGAATTATGCTCGTTTACGTGGAGGACATTCTATGTCTGAAAACTTAGCAAACGAAATTATAGATGCATCTGAAGGAACAGGTGCAGCTGTGAAAAAACGTGAAGATACACACAGAATGGCAGAAGCAAACAAAGCATTTGCACATTATCGTTGGTAATTTAAGAAAGGAATTAGTATATGGCTCGTGAATATAGTTTAGAAAATACACGTAACTTTGGAATCATGGCACATATCGATGCAGGTAAAACAACTTGTACCGAACGTATCTTATTCCATACTCACAAAATCCATAAAATGGGTGAAACACATGATGGTGCTTCACAAATGGACTGGATGGAACAAGAACAAGAACGTGGAATCACAATCACTTCAGCCGCTACTACTGCTTTCTGGAAAGGTCATAGATTAAATATTATCGATACTCCAGGGCACGTAGATTTTACAGTCGAAGTTTCTCGTTCACTTCGTGTTTTAGATGGTGCAGTTGCCCTTTTAGATACACAAGCTGGTGTAGAACCTCAAACAGAAACTGTATGGCGTCAAGCAGATGAATTCAAAGTACCACGTATGATTTTCTGTAACAAAATGGATAAAATGGGAGCAGATTTTGAATACTGCTTAAAAACAATTAAAGATCGCTTAGGAGTAAATTTTGCTCCAATCGAATGGCCAATTGGCGCTGAAAGTGAATTCAAAACAATTATTGACTTAGTCAATATGAAAGCTTATCAATATGATAGACAACCTGAAGAAAATGCAGTTGAAATTGCAATTCCTGATGATTATAAAGCATTAGCAGAAGAAAAACGTAATGCCTTAATTGAAGCAGTTGCAGAATTCGATGATGAATTAATGAGCAAATACTTAGAAGGAGAAGAAATTCCTGTTGATATGTTAAAACGTGCTATCCGTAAGGGTACTCTATCAGTAGAATTCTTCCCAGTATTATGTGGAACTGCATTAGGAAATACAGGTATTAAGTTATTATTAGATGCGGTTGTAGATTATCTACCAGCTCCATCAGATATTCCATCTATTAAAGGTATAGATCCAGATGGAAAAGAAACAGAAAGACATCCATCTGATTCAGAACCTTTTAGTGCATTAGCATTTAAAGTTATGACAGATCCATTTGTAGGACGTCTAACATTCTTCCGTGTTTATTCAGGACACATTACAGGTGGTTCTTATGTATTAAATGCTACTAAGGGAGAAAAAGAAAGATTAGGACGTATTTTATTGATGCATGCGAATAACCGTACTGAAATTTCAGAAGTATATGCGGGAGATATTGCTGCAGCTGTTGGTTTTAAAGATACAACTACTGGAGATACATTGTGCGATGAAAAACATCCATGTATTTTGGAATCTATGGAATTCCCTGAACCAGTAATTGAACTTACAGTAGAACCAAAATCAAAAGCGGATCAAGATAAGATGGCGATCGCTTTACAAAAACTTGCAGAGGAAGATCCAACTTTCCGTGCTAGTACAAACCATGAAACTGGTCAAACAATTATTGCTGGTATGGGTGAACTTCATTTGGATATAATTGTTGATCGTATGAAAAGAGAATTTGGTGTTGAAGCAAACGTTGGGCAACCACAAGTATCTTATCGTGAAACAATTACGCAAGCAGCAGAATGCGAAGGAAAATATATCAAACAATCTGGTGGTCGTGGACAATATGGTCACGTATGGATTAAATTTGAACCAAATCCTGATAAAGGATATGAATTCGTTGATGCAGTTGTTGGTGGTGTTGTTCCTCGTGAATATATTCCAGTAACAGACAAGGGTCTTCAAGAAGCTATGAAAACTGGTGTTCTTGCAGGATTCCCAATGGTAGACGTAAAGGCTACACTATTTGATGGATCTTACCATGATGTCGATTCATCAGAAATGGCTTACAAAATTGCTGCTTCTATGGCTTTAAAAGAGGCAAAAAATAAATGTAAACCAATATTACTAGAACCAATCATGAAAGTACAAGTTGTTGTACCAGATGAATATTTAGGAAATGTAATGGGTGATATTACTTCTCGTCGTGGACGTCCACTTGGGCAAGAATCAAGAGGAAATGCTTTAGCAATTGATGCAATGGTTCCACTTTCTGAAATGTTTGGATATGTAACAAGCTTACGTTCTAATACACAAGGACGTGGAAATTATACGATGACTTTTGATCACTATGAAGAAGTACCAAGAAATATTGCTGATGAAATTATTAAGAAAAATGGTGGTAATCAATAATAATTGGTAGGAAGTAACTTTTGTTACTTCCCATCCATCCATTTAAAATCATGAAAAACATGGTTTTCTCAAAAAAATTACTTGCTATTTTTTGGTAAGTAATATAAAATAGATTATGTAAGTAAATATAAGGAGGAAAATTTATATGGCAAAACAAAAATTTGATCGTTCAAAACCACATGTTAACATTGGTACAATTGGACACGTAGACCACGGTAAAACTACTTTAACTGCGGCTATTACAAATGTATTATCTAAAAAAGGATATGCTGAATTTGTAGATTATGCAAATATTGATAAAGCACCTGAAGAAAGAGAACGTGGAATCACAATTAACACTTCTCACGTTGAATATCAAACTGATAAAAGACACTATGCACACGTTGACTGTCCAGGACATGCTGACTATGTAAAGAACATGATTACTGGTGCAGCACAAATGGATGGAGCAATCTTAGTTATTGCTGCAACTGATGGACCTATGGCACAAACTCGTGAACATATCTTATTGTCACGTCAAGTTGGTGTACCTCGTATGGTTGTATTCATGAATAAATGCGACATGGTTGATGATGAAGAATTATTAGACTTAGTTGAAATGGAAATTCGTGAATTATTAAATGAATATGGATTCGAAGGAGACGAAACTCCAATTATCCGTGGATCTGCATTAAAAGCTCTTGAAGGAGATCCTAAATATGAACAAGCAATCTTGGATTTAATGGATGCTGTTGATAACTGGATTCAAACTCCACCACGTGATACTGATAAACCTTTCTTAATGCCAGTAGAAGATGTATTTACAATTACTGGACGTGGAACTGTTGTTACAGGACGTGTTGAAAGAGGTAAATTACAATTAAATGACGAAGTTGAAATCGTTGGTTTAAAGGATACTAAGAAGACTGTTGTTACAGGAATTGAAATGTTCCGTAAACAATTAGACTATGCTGAATCAGGAGATAATGCCGGAGTATTATTACGTGGTATTGCTCGTGAAGAAGTTGAACGTGGTCAAGTATTAGCAAAACCAGGTTCAGTTACTCCACATAAAAAATTCAAAGCACAAGTTTATGTATTAACGAAAGAAGAAGGTGGAAGACATACTCCATTCTTCAGTAACTATCGTCCACAATTCTATTTCAGAACTACAGATGTTACAGGTGTTATTGAATTACCTGCAGGTGTAGAAATGGTTATGCCTGGAGACAACGTAGAAATGACTGTTGAATTAATTGCACCTATCGCAATTGAAAATGGAACTAAGTTCTCTATTCGTGAAGGTGGTAGAACAGTTGGTTCTGGAAATATTTCAGAAATTATTGAATAATAAAAAATAAGCAGAAATGCTTATTTTTTTTAATGTTTTAATATATTACGTATACCAATACTATTGCGATACATAAAGTAAAGAGTACTATTGGTAATGAGTTCCATATCTCCCATATATTCATTGATGTATGTATGGAATCCTAATTTAAAGTCATTTAAACCTTTATATGGATTATTTGGTAAATCTAGATCTGTAATACCTCCTAAATTTAAAGTCTCGTATCCTTCTTGTGCATATTGTTCACACAATTTCCATATAAGTAAATGTTTTGCATTAAGCCTTTTATATTTTGTATCATAACCATCCATCAATAGATAGGCTTCTTTATTATTTTTAATAATAAGTGCGGATGCTAATGGAATACCATTCGGATGGTTTTTTAATAAATTAGTAGCGTATATTAATTCTTTATGATATTGATTGAATTTTTTATCCGCTTCTATTTTCAAATTTAGATATTTATCATTATATTTCGTTTGATTCGAAATCAATTTGCGATTGATTTGATTACAAATTTCTTCCTGTTGATGATAACGACTGGTCATACTTTGTAAGTAAGTAGCAGTATCCAATTTGATATAATAAAAATCAACTTGGTGATTTCCTTGAAAGTTTTGATAACAATCTTGGAAATAAGCCAAATCTCTAGGGTACTTCTTTTTAGTTTGTAAATATAAATAACCTAAGTCTTCTTTTAAACCTTTATATACTTTCAAACCCTTTTCTTCGGCACTTCTAATTTTAGTACGAAATTCTTTTTTTACATTTTGAAATAATATAGATATAGGAATATTGAGAGAAACACAAGCTTCATATCTTGGCTTGAATGCTTCAAAAAAATGATTATAACCTAAATGTCGGTATCCTAATTTTTGAAAATTTTCAAATATAAGATCATATTGTGCATCTTTTCGTGTTAAACGTTGAAATGGAATATGTGTATATTTTAAAATATAAGGATTTAGTTTTATGGCAATGATGTTTCTTTTACCTAAATATTTTTTAATTTCTTTCGTAAATAATTCAAATAATTCATAATTCGTATAATCAAGTAAAAATCCACGTGGAGCATATGCATATTTAAAATTATGATTTTTATCAATTAGTAAAAGTGTAGCAGCAAATATTTTTTGATTTTGTACCAATCCTAAAAACATAATCTCAAATTTTTGTTTTTTCATGACAAAAGCATATTCTTTTGTTTGATATAAAGAATGTGTTGGAAATTGATTGGTAAAAAGTTCAAATTCTTCTGCAGTTAATTCTTGTAATATCATGTAATCACCTCATGAACGAATTATATTATAACATAAAATAATAAAAAAAGATAAAAACTTGTCAAATTAACAAAAATATGTTAGTATAATAGCTAATATAAAAGTTAAAGTGTTATCAAGCAGTATCAGAAAGTAAGGATGTATATG
>CANQAF010000029.1 GCA_947588975.1 uncultured Bacilli bacterium | reverse complement strand
GAATATGCAAGAAAGTTAGGCTCAGAATTCAGTCAATTAGATTACCACTATTTCATCATTCAATTATTATATTTAGTAGAATATGCAGATTATGATTCACAAGCAAAATTAGGAAAGGGTAATACAATTTATAATAATCAGTTAGTAGTTATTTCTAGTGGTGGCTGTAATTCATTAGGAATGAAATCAGGAACTTTAAATGATGACGGAAATCACTCAATGATTTATCGAGGAATAGAAGATATTTATGGAAATATATGGCAATATGTAGATGGAATTAATATTCAAAATAATCAAGCATATATATGTTATGATCCAAATCAATATGAATCAGATAAATTTGATGGATGTTACAAAGAAATTGGATATACAAATGCAAATACAAATTCAGAGGGATATATTACTCAATTAGGATATGATAAAAATAACCCATTAATTGGGTTACCAATAGCTTTAAATGGAAGTGAAAATGCGTATATTTCGGATTATTATTATCAAAATCCTGAAGATAGAATAGCTTTTGTCGGCGGGCGTTGGTATCACGATTCTAAAGCTGGCTTGTGGTGTTGGACTATGGCTGAAGCTTCGTCTGTTGTGTGGCGTGACGGCGGTGCTCGTCTTATTAAAACAAGTTAATTGATATAAAATAGTCATTGATTGAGTTATTAGCAGTAATCGTAATATTAGATTATAGCAGTTATAACAACCCCCATTAATTATGGGAGTCATTGAAGATGCAAGAAAGAGTGCAGCATTATCGAGTGCACAAGGATATGTAGAAACAATCGAACAATCAATTATAGAATCAGAACTAGATATTAGTATGGGTGGATTCTTAGATGGAAGATATAAAGAATGATTTATGATAAAACGACATAATTATTGAATGCCGTTTTTTGAATGCAAAATAGGTACTTATCATATAATATATTGCTTAAATGATAAAACTATAGTATAATTTAGTAGTCTTGAGAAAGGGTGAATTCCTATGATAGAAAGATTACAAAATATTGAAAAAAAATATAATGAGTTAACAGAAGAACTTATGAAACCAGAAGTGATTTCTAACATTAAAGAAACTATGAGATTGAGTAAAGAACAAGCATCTTTAAAAGATGCATATGAGGCATATCAATCTTATAAACGTATTGAAAAAGATATGCAAGAAGCCAAAGAAATGATGAAAGATTCTGAATTAGGAGAAATGGCTAAAGAAGAGTATGAAAAATTAGTACAAGAAAAGGAAACATTAGAAAAAGAAATTGAAATTTTATTACTTCCAAAAGACCCAAATGATGGTAAAAATGTAATTGTTGAAATCCGTGGAGCTGCAGGTGGAGATGAAGGAAATATCTTTGCTGGAGATTTATTTGAAATGTACCGTAAATTAGCGGAAAAAGAAGGTTGGAAAATTGAAATCTTGGAGGAAGAACGTTCTGAAGCAGGTGGATATGCATTGATCAGTTTTATGGTACGTGGGGAAAATGTATATTCTAAACTAAAGTATGAAAGTGGTGCTCATCGTGTTCAAAGAGTTCCTGTTACTGAAACACAAGGAAGAGTTCATACTTCAACTGCTACAGTTTTAGTCATGCCAGAGGCAGAAGATTTTGATTTTACATTAGATATGAGTGAAGTAAGAATTGATATTACAAGAAGTAGTGGTTGTGGAGGACAAGGAGTAAACACAACCGATAGTGCAGTCCGTTTAACACATATTCCAACAGGATTAGTTGTTTACTCACAAACAGAAAGATCACAAATCAAAAATAAAGAAAAAGCGATTAAAATTTTAGAAACACGTTTGTATGATTTAAAAATGCAAGAGCGTGATAAAGAATTAGGCGCAGAGCGTCGTAGTAAAATTGGAACAGGGGATCGTTCTGAAAAAATCCGTACTTATAACTATCCTCAAAATCGTGTTACTGATCACCGTATCGGGTTCACATTAAATACATTAGACCGTATTATGAATGGTGATATCGATAAAGTAATTGATGCTTTAATTGCCGAAGATCAAGCCCGTAAATTAAGAGGAGAATAAAATTTATTGATATGGAAGTTGAAATAAAACAAGGAATAAATCAAATTTTAAATAGCAACAAATTAAGTTTTGGTAATATGTCATATTTATATACATTTACAAACGAAAATATAAAAGGTAGTCTGCAACATTTTGATTTCAACAGTAAAGATGTTTTAACTGTTACTGGTAGTGGGGATCATGTACTTAATATGCTTTTATATGTGGATCAAATTGACACATTTGACATTAATTTATTTGCATATTATTTACTCATTTTAAAAAAATATGCTTTAATTGCTTTAGAAAAAGATGAATTCCTAGACTTTTTCTTAAACAAACAAACTTCTTTTGATCAAAAAAAATTTGCAAAAATTAGGTCTTATTGGCAAGATGAACAAGATGCTCTTTCTTTTTTTGAATATTTATTTTATAAGTATGAAAGTAATGGCCTAAAAGCAACCAATTTGTTTACAAATAATCACTTTGATAAAAAAGAAGAATATATTGCCTCAAATTCTTATTTAGAGGATAAAAACTACACTTCATTAAAACAAACTATTTTGGATAAAACGATTATATTTCATCGTGCTAATATAAAGACATTATCCATACCAAAACAATTTGATTATATTCATATTTCTAATATTACGGATTATCTATGTAATATGTTTGCAGGGAATGTGCTAGCAAATTATAAAAAATTCATGTATCAAAATTTATACCCAATGTTAAAAGAAAATGGATGCTTAATTTGCTATATGTATGATGGAACCTTTGCTAATTTTTCAAGAAGTTCCATACAAAATGTTTTAAACTATCAGTTTAAGGAATATCCAGTTGGCAAAGATAAGATTTTAGTATATGAGCGAAGAAAGAAAGCGAGTTAATATGGATGCAGTTACTTATATCAAAAAATATGTAGCAGAAAATCAACAAGAAGAAGCAATGAAACGATTGAAATTAGGAGAGCCTGTACAATATATTGTTGGCAATGTGGATTTTTATGGAAACTTAATTAACGTCAATTCCAATGTTTTAATTCCCAGATTTGAAACAGAAGGACTTGTGGAAGGTACAATTGCTAGAATTCAAGAAAAGTTTCATATGCCAATTGATATTTTGGATTTATGTACAGGAAGTGGCTGTATTGCAATTGCTTTAAAAAAACAATTGGATGCAAATATAGTTGCAACAGATATTTCTTTGCCTGCATTAGAAGTTGCAAAAACCAATATCGAACTAAATCAAGTAGATATTACACTCATTCAAAGTAATTTGTTTGAACATATAGATGGGAAATTTGATGTAGTAATTTCTAATCCACCTTATATTGCTTATAATGAAAAAATTGATGAAATTGTTAAAAACAATGAACCTTCCTTAGCACTTTATGCAGGAAATGATGGATTATATTATTATGAAAAAATATTAAAAAATATATCATCATATTTAAAAAAATCATACTTAATTGCTTTTGAAATTGGTTACAAACAAGCTTGTCAGATAGAAAAACTTGTACATCAGTATTTAGAAGATGTTACTGTTACAATAGGTCAAGATTTACAAGGTAAAGATCGTTATTTGTGGATTGAACATAGTTAGAATATATTTCCAATTGAATTTTTGGAAAAGACTTTATTCTAACTTTTTTTTTTGGTACAATAATACAAGGTGGTAAGGTATGGAAAAGAATTTAGAAACATTACTTCAAAAATTACAAATAGATGATTATATAAAACAAGAATTTGAAGAGGGAAGTCTTCTTAAAATTGTTGGGAATTCTGCTAAAGATCAGTATTGTTTTTTCATTCATTTAAAACAAACTTTGTTATTTTCTACGTATCAAAAATTCTTAGAGTCATTACCACATGCTTTTATGGAAATTCCTAAATTAAAAGTAGAATTTGAAGTTGAAAAGCCAAATGAACAAGAATTACCTTATTATTATCGTTATTTTATGGAACAATATAGTCAAAAATCACCATTATTACAAATGTTTATGAATAATGAGATCAAAATAGAAAAAAACTGTTTAACTATTACAGTAAGCAATCGTGCTGAAGAAATTAAATTGCAAAGTATTTTGTCTAGTTTAGAACATGATTTACATACTGTTGGATATCCATATCACATTCAAATTGATGTAAATTTAGAGCAAGAACAAGCGATTCAAGCAGAGATTGAAAAAGAGCGTGATCATGTTTCCCCACAAAGTGTAACTTTAGAGGCGCCTTCTACTAAGGAAAATCCTAAAAAGAAATATGGGAAAGAAAATTATAAACGCCCATCACTTATTGTAGATAAAGAACATGAACAAGTAGTAATGGGGAACTTAATTGAAGATACTCCAGTTCGTTTGGATTCTTTATTCACACCAAAATCTACTGTGATCATTGAAGGAACTATTTTTGGAAAAGATACTAGAGAAACAAAAACTGGTCTTAAAATCATTTCTTTAAAAATTACAGATAATACAGATAGTATTTATGGAACTATTTTTGTAAATGATGAAGAGGAATTTAAAATTATTGATAAAAAATTGAAAGTAGGTTCTTGGTATAAATTTAAAGCAGTCGTAAAAGATGCAGATCAATACCAATCTGATATTTCTCTTACTATCCATGATGTTAATATCATTGAAAAACAAGTAGAAAAAATAGTAGATGATGCACCAGTGAAAAGAGTTGAACTGCATGCTCATACAATGATGAGTCAAATGGATGGTGTTACCAAAGTAGATTTAGGAAAACATACATGCGAACTGGTTGAAAAAACAATTGATATGGGATATAGGGGAGTCGCTATTACAGACCATAATGGTTGTCAAGCATTCCCAATATCATTTGGAATTATTAAATCCCATAATAAGAGTATTCGTAAAAATATAAAAGAAAAAATTGAAACTTTAGAAAAACAATTAGAAGAAACAACAGATGAAACAACTCGCCAAACAATAGAACAAGAATTAAATCTTGTGAAAGAGGAACAAAAAAATCCACCTATTTTTAAGGGATTATATGGTACAGAACTTACTTTAGTAGATGATTCTGTTAATATTGTCGTTAGACCAACTAATTTAGATTTGATTCATAGTGAATATGTAGTATTCGATACTGAAACTACTGGATTTAATGCCGGTGGGCGTGATCAAATGATTGAAATTGGTGCGGTCAAGATAAAAGATGGAGAAATTATAGACCGTTTTGATGAATTGATTGATCCAAAACGCCATATTCCGGATAAAATTACCGAACTTACTTGTATTACAGATGAAATGGTAAAAGGGAAAGACGACGAAGAAACTGTTACAAAGCATTTTTTAAAGTGGGCTGGTAATGATCCAATGGTTGCTCATAATGCAAAATTTGATATTTCATTTATTGAAATGGCAATGCGAAAATATAATTTAGGGGTGTTTAATAATACAGTCATTGATACCTTGGAATTATCGAGAACATTAGATCAAGGTTACGCAAGACATAATCTGTCTGCTTTGGTCAAACGATATGATGTGCCATGGGAAGAAGATGCCCACCATAGGGCAGATTATGATGCTGAAGGAACTGCTCGTGTTTTTGCAAAGATGCTTAAAAAATTAGAATCTCAAAAATTTGAAAAAATATCTGACTTAGACAATTTAGTACCAAGAGATGAGATTTATAAATTTGGACGTACATATCATTTCAATGCAATTGCAATGAATCAAAAAGGTCTTAAAAATTTATTTGAGATGATCTCTTTAGCAAATACAACTTATTTATATAAAACACCTAGAATTCCAAGAAGTAAGCTTTCTGAATTACGAGAAGGACTACTAATTGGTAGTGGATGTTATGAATCAGAAGTATTTAATGAAGCAAGAAGTAAAGAAGGAGAGGAATTAACCAATGTCATTAATTTTTATGACTATGTAGAAGTACAACCTCCGGAAGTATATGATCATTTGCTTCAATTAGGAGATTTTAAAGATAAAAGTGAATTAGAACAGCATATTGAAAAGATAATATATGCAACTAAGGAAACTGGAAAAATAATAGTGGCAACTGGAGATGTACACCATTTTAGCCGTGAAGATAAAATTTATAGACAAATTATTGTTAACCAAAAAGTTCCAGGTGGTGGTAGGCATCCACTTGCAAAATCTGAAATCAAAAATATTCCATCTCAACATTTTCGTACAACAAGAGAAATGTTAAATGACTTTTCTTTCTTAGATTCCGATTTAGCATATGAAATAGTTGTTGAAAATACCAATCGTATTTTAGATATGGTTGAGGAATTGGAAGTAATTCCAGATACTGGTGGAACTCCATTTTCACCAAGAATTAAAAGTGATGATGGACTTTCTTATCTAGATTGTCCTCGTGTTGTCACAGACCTTGTCTATACAAAAGCAGAAGAATGGTATGGGAATCCATTACCATATTCAATTGAGGAAAGAATTGCAACAGAACTTTATGGAGACGTGGTATTAAATACCATTAAAGAAAAGTTAGAAGGCTCTTCTAATTTAGAAAAAGAAGCTTTCTACCAACTACATGAATTATTATTAAAAGGTTTTGATGCCGTAAAAGAATTTTTAAAAAAGCATTTGCAGGAAAAAAATCCGAATGCAACAGAAGATGATCTTGAAAAAGACTTAAAAAAATCTTTGGGAGGTATTATTGGTGCTGGATTTGACGCCATCTATTTAATCGCACAAAGACTAGTAAAACACTCCAATGATGAAGGCTTTTTAGTAGGTTCCCGTGGTTCTGTTGGTTCTAGCTTTGTTGCTACTTTAATGGGCATTACTGAAGTAAATCCTCTTTCTGCACATTATAGATGTAGTCAATGTAAATTAAGCTTATTTGAAGATGAAGATGGGAAGTCATTAGGAGCTACTTATTCATGCGGATTCGATTTACCAGATAAAATGTGTCCAAATTGTCATATTCCTCTCATCAAAGATGGACAAGATATGCCATTTGCCACATTCTTAGGGTTTAACGCAGATAAAGTACCAGATATTGACCTTAACTTTTCTGATTTAAATCAAGCAAGTACGCATGCCTATACTAAAGTATTATTTGGTGAGGGTAATGTATATCGTGCCGGTACCATTGGAACTGTGGCTGATAAAACTGCTTTTGGATTTGTCAAAGGATATTGTGAAGATAAAAATCTAATTATGCGTAATGCTGAAGTAGAACGTTTGGCTTTAGGCTGTACTGGTGTTAAGCGTACCACAGGACAACATCCAGGTGGAATTGTTGTTATTCCAGATTATATGTCATGTTTTGATTTTACACCATTCCAATATCCTGCTGAAGATCCGGATTCTGCTTGGCGCACTACCCATTTTGATTATCACTCTATTGAAGAATGTGTTTTGAAATTGGATATTTTAGGCCATTCCGATCCAACACAATTACGTTTGATTCAATTGCAGTCAGGAACAGATATTATGAAAGTCCCAATGGATGATAAAGATACCATGAGTATCTTTACATCAACTCGTGTATTAGGGGTAACTAAGGAACAAATTATGTGCAATACTGGAACTCTTGGAATTCCAGAATTTGGCACAGCATTTACTATTAAATTAGTTGAAGATACGAAACCAACTACATTTGCAGAGTTAGTAAAGATTTCAGGACTTTCTCATGGAACTGATGTATGGCTCGGAAATGCCCAAGAATTAATTCAAAATAATATTGTGCCATTTAAAGAAACAATTGGTTGTCGTGATGACATTATGGTATATTTGATGTACCGTGGACTTGCGCCAATTAAAGCTTTTAAAATAATGGAATTTGTTCGTAAGGGAAAAGCAAGCAAAGATCCAGAAACGTGGAAAGAACATGTTAAAACAATGCAAGAAGCGAATATTCCAGAATGGTTTATCAATTCTTGCCAAAAAATCAAGTATATGTTCCCAAAAGCTCATGCCGCAGCTTATGTCATTAGTGCATTTCGTATTGCATGGTATAAAGTACATATGCCTGTATATTTCTATGCATCATGGTTTTCTTCAAAAGCAACGGATGTCGATATTGAAACAATGATTAAAGGTTATGATGCCATTCGTGAAAAAGTCATTGAAATTCAAAACAAAGGTTATGATGCAACCAATAAAGAATTAGGTCAATTAGAAAGTTTAAGAGTTGCTTTAGAAGCAACCGCTCGTGGTATCCATTTTGTCCCAATTGACTTATATAAAAGTGGAGCTTTAGTATGGAATGTGAAAAGCGAAACAGAAATTTATCCACCATTTAATTCCATTGATGGTCTTGGAGAAGCAGTTGCTCAAAATATTGTAGATGAACGAGAAAAACGTGAGTTTATTAGTGTTGAAGATTTTTGGAAACGAGGTAAAGTATCTGCTTCTTTAACTGAAAAAATGCGTTTGATGGGATTATTTGAGGGAATGGCTGAATCTAGTCAATTATCTTTATTTTAAAAGAAACAATGATTGTTTCTTTTCTTTTGCTTTACAGATATTTCATTTTTGTATTACTTTTGATTTGAAAACCCTAAATGTATCATTTGAAATGTATATAAAAATAGGGTATACTGTATATGTTGGTTGTAATAATTATTATAAATTGTAATACAGTAAATAGGAGGTTATATGAAAGATTTATACAGGTTAGAACATGTTTATAAAACATATAAAAATTATGATCATGATTATCATGCCCTAGATGACGTAAGTTTTACTATTAAAGAAGGGGAAATTGTTGTGATATTGGGCCCTAGTGGAAGTGGAAAATCCACAATGCTAAATTTATTATCAGGTATTGATACTCCAAGTAAAGGGCATATTTTCTTTAAAGATAATAGAATCGATCAATTAAAGACCGTTGAATTAACACAATATCGTGCTGATAATTTAGGATTTATTTTTCAAAGTTATAACTTAATTCCTAGTTTGACTGTCAAAGAAAATATAGAGTTAGGGAAAGAACTTGCTTTCAAACCACTATCTGTTAAAACTTTAATGGAACAAGTTGAATTAACAAGTCATGCGAATAAGTATCCTTATCAATTATCAGGCGGACAAATGCAAAGAGTCGCGATTGCTAGAGCATTAGTAAAAAATCCAAATGTGTTATTTTGTGATGAACCAACAGGTGCTTTGGATGAAGAAACAGGAAAGAAAGTGCTTGATATCTTACAACAGATGAATCAAACATATCATACTACTATGATTATTGTGACTCACAACCCAAGTATTGCGGATATGGCACATACGGTAATTCGTATGAATAGTGGAAAAATAGTGGAAATGAAACACAATAAGAAAATTAAAAAAGCGAGTGAATTGAGGTGGGCGTAAATGAAATTATTATTGCTAAATGCTTTTAAAGGCCTTCGTAAAAAGAAAATTCAGATGCTTGGAATTATTTTCATGGTCATGTTTTCAATGGCCGTTTATGTAGGAATGAATACGGCAATTGATCGTGTGGAAACCAGATACTATTCTTATCTAGAAGAACAAAATGTAGAAGAATTAAGTGTTGGTGTAGCGATTGATTATATGAAAGATGTGAGTATGTCAGATTTAGATTATCTACTTGAACATCAATTTTCAAAAGCAACGATAGAAGAAAAGGCATTATTAGAAAATTACCGTATCTATCTTCAAGCACCAGAGTATAATGTAGGGTTTTTATATACTATTCAAGCATTGTTTGAAAAATATGACGCTGATATTTATTTAAAAAGAAGAGTACTAGATACTTATAAGGAAAAATATCAATATGAATATGAACTAGAACGTTCTAAAACAGTATCAGATGATAAAAAGTTAATTAAGTTTTTGCCATATGAAAAAGATAATAAAATTAATCAATTATATTTGGTTGAGGGACGTTTTCCAGAAAAGGAAAATGAAGTGAACATATTACCAAGCTATGCAAAGAAAAATAAATTATCAATTGGTGATACATATATTGTTGGTGATCAAGAATATGAAATTGTAGGATTTACGTATGCTCCTGATTATATTTACCCTTTAATTTCATTTAGTATGCCAATCTTTGATGAAAAAAACAATAATATTGCGATTGTATCAGAAGAAGCATATCAAAATATTGTAGGTGTCAAAGATAACAGTTTTGCAATTGATTATCAGTTTGAAACCAAACGTAAATTTGAAATTAGTGTTTCTATGCAAACAACAGCAACAGAAAAAACTGAAAAAACGGTAGAAGATCCAATGATGAAAATATTTACAGAAGATCAAATCATTTTTGATTTAAATACTATTACTCGTTTAGGACGTATTGCTGCTTTGCAAATGGAATTTGCGTCTGATCGTTTATTTGCTGAATGTTTTTTATATTTATTACTAACGATATCCGTTTTAATTATTGTAATTATTACAAAGAAACGAATTGAAGACGAACGTTTACAAATTGGCGTATTGAAATCTTTAGGATATCATCGCTTTAGTATTGCTACTAGCTATTTGGTATATCCAGTCATTGGTTCTTTGATTGGTGGTTTACTAGGTTATATAATTGGTATATTAGTACATTATCCAATTGCCAATGTATTATTAAGTTATTATACAGTACCACTGCAGAATTATCAGTTAGATTTTAGTTATCTATCTAAATCTATTTTTACACCAATGATCAGTTTATCTTTATTAAGTTATATTATTGCTCTATTCATGTTACGTAAAAAGCCACTCGCTTTATTAAAAGAGGGAAGCAATTTAAAAGTAAATCTTTTTAGTCGACTAGTGAATAAAGTATTATCCATTTTACCTTTTCAATCTCGCTTTAAATATTCTTTAGCTTTCCGTAGTTTAGGAAAGTTGCTCATTGTTACAATTACATCATTTTGTACGGGATTACTTATTGTGTTAGTCTTAATTGGATCTAATTTATTTGCACATGTAATTGATGAAAGTTTTGCTGGAATTAATTATAAATATTTAGTATTGCTTGGACAATTTGATCATAATGATGGTAATTCTAATCAAGCGGATTATGTACTATCTGCTTCTATGTCATTGAAAGAAGTAAAAGATCAAAATGGAAATATAAAATCCATCGAAAAAGAGGATGAAGAAATTGAGTTTTCATTAACAGGATTAGATACCACTGCAAATTATGTGCGCATTTTAGATGATAAAGGACATAATGTTATTGATCAATTAGATCATGAAAATACCATTATCGTAAATGAAAATGCGAAAGAATTATATGGATTAGAAATCGGAGATAATTTAACATTTACTTATCAAAATATTGACATGACATACCAAATTGCTGGATTCAATGCCGAATATTTTGGAAGGAGTGGGTATGTGAACCGTGAAGCCTTAAGTACCAATTTAGGCCTTGGGGATAATGTTTATACTTCTATTTATTCTAATGAAGAAAAATATGATTCATTTAAAAATTTATCGCAGGAAGAAACTTCTAAAATTGCTTATATTTTAAATGTGGATGATATGCGAGCTAATATTGAAAAACAAATGGACCGATTCAATGGAAGTATTTATATTATTATAGCGTTCGCATCTATTATGGTTCTTGTTATTATATCTGTCATTGCTAATATTGTGGTGGAAGAAAATAAGAAAACAATTTCATTATTAAAAGTAATGGGATATCAAAATCGTAAAATTAGTAGCATGGTATTAAATATTTATACACCATTTATTATCGTTGCTTATTTACTTTCCATTCCAGCTATGATTCAGATTTTAAAAGCTATTGTAAAAGCGATTGTAGGAGATATTGAAGTAACGATCCCAATTGCACTTTCACCAGGATTAGCGCTTTTAGGATTAATTGGTTTACTCATTGCATATTATATTGCAATTGCATTATCTAAACGTGTATTAAATAAAGTTCCACTAGCTGTGGCACTAAAGAGGGAGTAGAGATATGGAAAATTTAATTGAAATTCAAAATGTATATAAGACATATCAATTGGGTAAAGTAGGAAGCCAAGCTTTATCTGACGTATCTCTTTGTGTACACAAAGGAGAAATTATTGTGATATTAGGCCCTAGTGGAAGTGGGAAAACCACATTACTTAATGTAATATCTGGTTTAGATAGAGTAAGTAAAGGGAAGATTTTATATAAAGGAAAAAATATTGCCAAATATCGTGATTACCGTATGACTCAATTTCGTAAGAAAAATTTAGGATTTATTTTTCAAACTTATAACTTATTGGAACATTTAAATGTATACGAAAATGTATTAGTAGGTGCTTCATTAGGAAAAGCAAAAGTAGATATTGATCAAATTATTGACACCGTTGGGTTAAAACGTCATAAGAAAAAATATATGCATCAATTATCAGGTGGAGAACAACAAAGAGTTTCTATTGCACGAGCACTTGCTAAAAATCCTAGCGTGATGTTTTGTGATGAACCAACAGGAGCATTAGATGAAAAAACCGGTAAGATTGTATTAAAATCTTTAGTAGAGGCAAATGAAAAATTGGGAACTACCATGATTATTGTAACGCATAATCCTGGTATTGCATTAATTGGAGATCGTATTGTACGTATGAATAGTGGAAAAATTGTAGAGGTTAAAGAGAATAAAAGTCGTATGAATCCACAAGAAATTCCTTGGGGGTAAGGATAAATATTGTTAAAACAAAAAAGTGTCTTGAAATCAAGATTCTTTTTTGTTATAATGAGCTTGTCAATAAAATCATAGAATAGTTTGTGATAAGTATAAAATGTTAAGTATGCTATATGCAAACGGGGGGGGGGTAATACCCTCTTTTTTTATTGTCTAAAGGAGTGAAAATATGAAAAAAGGATTTACATTGATTGAGTTACTAGCAGTAATCGTAATATTAGGAATTATAGCAGTTATCACAACCCCATTAATTATGGGAGTCATTGAAGATGCAAGAAAGAGTGCAGCATTATCGAGTGCACAAGGATATGTAGAAGCAGTTGAACAATCGATCATGGAATCAGAACTAGATTTAGAAGGAGAAAATTTATCTGATGGGACATATGAAATAGAAACTCTGAAAAATATAGAATATAAAGGAAAAGGACCAACTCAAGGATATGTAGAGATTAAAGATATGGAAGTAGTAAGCGCACATCTTTGTGTCAATGATCATTCTATCGATTATGATGGAATAGAAGCAAAAGAATCAGAATCTTCCTATTGTAAAGAAGAACCAACACTGACTATTATAAAGAATGGGGAAAGTACAAAACAAGAATTAGGAAAAGTAAATAATACTGAGATTCTATTGGAAGATGCAACAAATATCAAAAGTATAAGTTGTAATAATGGCACAAGTGTAACAATAGAAGAAAATACATTAAAATTAGAGCATATATATGGAGATACGATATGCAGAGTTGATAATAGTTTAGAAGATAGTGTAAATCATTTAGATCATACAAAAACAACAATTATTATGATGAATGATACTGAAGTAGAAAGTACATTAACATTTAAAGAAAATAGTAATGTAAAATTAGATCTAAATGGTAAAAAAATTGTGAATAGTGGTAATACAACTAGAAATATTATCATAAAAGGTATCATGCGTATTACTTCAACCAAACCAGATGGAGCAATAGAAGCAAAAACAGGTTTAGAAAATGAAAATCATCTTACTTTAGACCATGTGAAAATTAAGAGGGAAGCGATAAGTGACACTGACAATAGTTCTGCAATCTTCAATCATGGTTACATGGAAGTTAATGATGGAACATATATAGAAGGACCACATGGGATAGGACATAATAATGTAGAGGGAGCAATGCTTGTTATAAATGGTGGAACCATTAAAGGAACAGTGCATTCAGGAATTTCCATTGATCATAATTATGGAACGGGAATAATAAGAGGAGGCACTATAATTGGTACAGAAAGAGGTATCCAATCCGTAGCGTCTAATCTTGTAATTGAACAAACAGATAAACCAATTTATATTTCATCACTATCAGAAAAATGGTTCCCAGCAATATGGAATAATGGGACAGGAACCATAACAATTACTGGACATCAGGCAAATGAATGTACATCAGATGCATCAGAAACAACAAGTGGATTATGTGTATGTGTAGGTACAAATAATGGTGCTGTTCAAAATTCTAGTACAGGAACAATCAATATAAATGGTGGAACTTATATTGGTGGTAGTCAAGGAATTAATAATAATGCTACTGGTATGGTTAATATAAGAAATGCTTATATAACTGCACACCGCGCGGTTTTGAATAATAGTGGTGGAATCATACGTATATGTAATTCCAACATAAGTGGGGAAATTGACTTACAGAATACAGGCAGTGGTGGAAAGATTGGAAATATTTATTATTCATCAAATGTAATATTTACAAGTGGAAATAATACTCCAAAAACGGGAGGACAAACAGCAAATATTCAATTAAGTGAAGAAGCATGTTAAATGTTTCTTTTTTTTTGATATATGAAGGTCTGCTGATAATAAAATGTAAAGAATTAAATACACTGCTCATAATTTCTTGAAATTTCCATAAAAACATGGTAATATGAAACTGTCAATAAAATCATAGAATAGTTTGTGATAAGCAGAAAATATGAAGTATGCTTTTTGCAAACGGGGGGGGGGTAATACCCTCTTTTTTTATTGTCTAAAGGAGTGAAAATATGAAAAAAGGATTTACATTGATTGAGTTACTAGCAGTAATTGTAATATTAGGAATTATAGCAGTTATCACAACCCCATTAATTATGGGAGTTATTGAAGGTGCAAGAAAGAGTGCAGCATTATCGAGTGCACAAGGATATGTAGAAGCAGTTGAACAATC
>CANQAF010000028.1 GCA_947588975.1 uncultured Bacilli bacterium | reverse complement strand
AAGTGTATCAAAATAACCTAAGGGGCTATCTTTTTATATCAATATTCGAAAAAGTTCGAATAGATTTGTCAATGGTGCCCTAAAGGAAGAAGTACAACAACTTCTATTTTCATAATTATTTATTTAAATGATATTTATTAATAGCTTTAATCAAATATTTACAGCTGTCAGTTACCTCATCTGATTTTATAGCTTCCTTATATTTAAAGAAATGATAACTCCTGCATTTTGTCGGTTCCATTACTTTAATATTACCATTAATATATTTAGCAAAATAAATTACAAATAGCCAATTAGTATCATTTTTAAAACAATGAAAAATTCCAATAGAATCACTAAATTCTAAATTAATTTCTTCTCCTGCTTCTTCTTTTATTTCACGGATAATTGCTGATTTAAAGCTTATATCTTCTGGATCAACTTTTCCACCAATATCTTCAAATAAACCATTTTCATCTCGTGATTTTTCTCCTCTTTGTTGTAAAAGAATTTCACCATCAGAGTTTTCTATATGAACAATTACTCCTATTTTTTGATTAGGAAAATTAAATTTTTTTAAATCTTTAAACGTTGCTTCATGATTTAATAAATAAAAATGCATTATCAAGTACCACCTATCTAATATACATATTGGTATTGTCAATATGTAAGTGTGTTTTCTAAATTGACATGTATCAATTTAAACTATAAAAATTATATCATGAATTCGACCATTTTAAAACTCGAACTATAAAGTCCGAGTTTCCTATCAAACTGGTGGAGGATAAGGGAATTATCACATTTTATAGTTTTTGTTGCTTAAATCGCATTTAAATAGCCAAATAGAGGAGGTTAAGAAATGACTGCTATTAGAATTGTAAAAAATCGTAATTATTCAGTAATGAGTAATTATCATTTACAAGATAAAAATTTATCATTTAAAGCTAAAGGTTTATTAAGCTATATGCTTAGTTTACCCGATAATTGGAAGTACACGATCAAAGGTATTTCGAAAGAATCAAAAGAAAGTGAAAAGACTGTTCGTACTATTTTGAAAGAATTAGAAACATCTAGATATTTAGTGATAGTTAAAAAACAAAATGCTTTGGGGAGGTTTATTTATGAGTATTTTGTCTATGAAAAACCTGGTATTCATCCAGATACCCAAAAACCATAGGTGGATTTCTACCTACTAATAAATACTAAATATACTAAATACTAATTATTCTATCGTTTTATCATTTTATCATTTTATTTAGTATATTACTATACTTATGCAAGCAAAGCAAATTTCAGATTTAAAAACTTTTACTGAATATCTTAAAGAATATGATCCCGAAAATCTCTCAAAATATTTAATTTTGATTAAAACTTTACAAGAACAGTCTACACATGATATTTTAAAATTGTCAGTTTATGTTTTAAACCTAATGGAAAAGAAAGACGTTTTTCATAAATTTCCTTATTTTCAACAATCTGTGCATTCTAATATTCATAAACTGAATGATAACCAAGAAAGGACTACCAAGCCGATATCTCCTAAAGTTCCTTTCTGGTTAAATCAAAATATTGAAAAAAAACTAGTAAGTAAAGAAAAGCAACAAGAAATGGAGGAAATGTTGAATGAATACAAGAGAGATAGCTAATTTAAAACAATATAATACTAATTTGAAAAAGAAAAATGAAGAATATCGTCATTGTATTAAAATTGTACGATCATATATTTTAAATCATTCTACTTATGAATTACCTAATGAATGGACATTTCATGGAGATATTTCATTAGTTTTTGATTTATTAAGTCCCTCTTGTGAATATTATAAAAATCAAAGAGGAAATTGGAATAAAGAGCGATAGCGATTTTATGCCGAGAAAACTCTTGATTTTAATATTTTTTATAATAATTTTTCAAAAAAGGCAAATATACTTTGCCTTTTTTGTTATTAAATTTGATAAAACGATAGAATGATAGAACGATAAAATTTTCCAAAATATTTAATTTTGGAAAAAATGATATATTGGCAAAATTTTTTTGAAAAAATATATATTACTACGTAATATATTTTTTCAATTTTGCCTATTATTTTTTTATTATTGACTAAAATAGTAAAAAATTGTATTTTATCTTTCGAAAGGAGGTGTAGTTTTGAGAAAGGTTAAATTTGAAAAGGCAGTATCTGAATATCTATATGAAAATAAATTAAGATTAAAACCTAACTCATTCCGTAGTTTAAGTAATAGACTTACAATTCATATACTACCCTATTTTAAGAAAAAAAATATCCATAAGTTATCTAAAAAAGACTATATTTATTGGAAAACTATGATTGATAATAAAAATTATTCTGTAGCATATAAAAGAAATTTACATATATGTTTTGTCACATTTTTAAACTATTGTATGATCAATTACGATTTAAAAGAAAATATAGCTCAAATAGTAGGTAATTTTAGAGATGTTGATTATCATAAGAATGATGGTAACGTATGGACAATAGAAGAATTTAATCAATTTATTTCAGTAGTGGATGATCTAATTTATAAAGCTTTATTTGAATTTTTATATTTTACTGGCGCTCGATTGGGTGAAGCTTTAGCATTAACCTTTAATGATATCAACATTGAAAGCAATACTATCAATATTAATAAAAATATGACACGTTTTGTAGATAAAAATGGAAATCATATTGTTGTTAATCCTAAATCAAAAAGTTCATGTAGAATAATTGGAATTGATGATATAATGAAAAATAGATTATTATCTCTTAAAAAACTATATAGTAATTTTGATAATAATTTTTTAGTATTTGGTGGAAATAGGTCATTATCAACTACAACTATTGAGCGAAAGAAAAATTACTATTGTATGCTTTCTAATGTACATCAAATTAAAATTCATGAGTTTCGGCATTCACATGCCTGCTTATTATTTCAAAATGATGTACCAATAAATCAAATTTCAAACAGATTAGGTCATTCAACAATAAGTATGACTATGGATATCTATCTTCGATTTATTCCGAAAGATGAAAAAAGAGTTCTGCAGACTCTTAATTCAATTCATAAATGATGTATATTCATTTTTGGCATTTTTATGCCCTTCTCATCAATTTTTGGTGGAGGATAAGGGATTCGAACCCTTGACCCCCTGCGTGCAGGGCAGGTGCTCTAGCCAGCTGAGCTAATCCCCCAACATATGCCTTTTCAAAAGACAAATTGATTATAACATAACTTATTTTAAAGTGTCAATAAAATTATGTTAATTTTATGGAAAATATGACAGAAATAATACGAATTTTCAAAATTTCTTACATATCGCCTATCACGATTATGTTATGACAACATATAATATGGAGAAAGAAAGGGGAATGTTATTTGAAAAAAATTATATATCCTATAATTGCTCTTGTTATAATTGCAGTTTTATGCACCTTATTTGTATTCAATAAAAAAGAAACGGATTTAAAAAGCGTTAAAGTGGCAGAAGTAACTCATTCAGTATTCTATGCTCCACAATATCTTGCCAAAGCACTAGGATACTTTGAAGAAGAAGGATTAGATGTAGACATTATTCTAACATCTGGTGCTGATAAAGTTACCGCTGCTGTATTATCAGGAGATGTACAAATTGGCTTCAGTGGTAGTGAAGCGACTATCTATGTGTACAACAATGGAGAAAAAGACTATTTAAAAAGTTTTGCTGCTCTAACTAAACGTGATGGAAGTTTCTTAGTATCAAGAGAAAAAATTGAAAACTTTACTGTAAAAGATTTAAAAGGAAAACATGTGATTGCCGGTAGAAAAGCCGGAATGCCTGCAATGACACTTGAATATGCAATCAATCAAAACGGAGTGGAAACCGAAGAAATGAACTTCGATACTAGTATTGATTTCGCATCTACTACAGGTGCATTTATTGGAGGAACTGGAGACTTCGTTGCATTATTTGAACCAAGTGCATTACAACTAGAACAACAAGGATATGGCTATGTAGTCGCATCTGTTGGGGAGCTAGGTGGAGTGGTTCCTTACACTGCATACAATGCTAGAAAGAGCTATATAGAAAAGAATCCTGATGTCATTGAAGGATTTTCAAAAGCGATCCAAAAAGGATTAGATTATGTACATAATCATACTGCCGAAGAAATTGCTACGGCAATTAGAGATGAATTCCCAGATATCTCACAAAATGATTTGACTAAAATCGTTCAAAGATATATGGATATTGATTCATGGTTTACAACAACCTATATTGAAGAAAAAGATTTCAATCACATCCAAGAAATTATGCAAAATAGTGGAGAATTAACTACAAAAGCTCCTTATGACAAATTAGTAGATACTACGTTTGCTCAAAAATGAGAAATATATTAAAAATTGACAATCTAAAGAAAATTTATCATACACCAAAAAAAGAAATTTTGGCTGTGGATAATTTTTCTTATACATTGTCAGAAGGAGAATTTGTTTCCATTGTTGGACCAAGCGGATGTGGAAAATCCACAATTTTATCCATTTTATCAGATTTAATGAAACCATCTGATGGAACAATTGAAAAAGAAAAAGACATTAAGGTAGGCTATATGTTACAACAAGACTGCCTTTTTGACTTTAGAACAATTTTGGACAACTGCCTACTAGGATTAGAAATAGAACATGAATTAACAGAAGAAAATAAACAGTACGTCATACACCTTTTAGAAATATATGGATTAAAAGACTTTATGTATCAATACCCTGAAAATTTATCAGGTGGAATGCGTCAAAGAGTAGCGCTAATTCGTACACTTGCTACCAAACCAGATATACTACTTTTAGATGAACCATTCTCTGCTTTAGACTATCAAACCAGACTAGCAGTATCAGATGATGTTTATCAAATTTTAAAAAAGGAAAAGAAAAGTGCAATTATGGTGACACATGACCTTGCGGAAGCAATCTCGATGTCAGATAAAGTTATTGTATTATCTGCGAGACCTGGTAAAATCAAAAAAATATACGATATTGAACTCACAAATAAATCCAATCCAATCGAAAATAGAAAGACAAAAGAATTTCCTATCTATTATGATTTAATATGGAAGGATATTGATTTCCATGTGTAGTGAAGAACATAAAATTTATTTAAAAAAACGTAAAAAAATACGTATTTGGGTTAGAATTACTCAAATATTAATACTGGTTATTTTCTTAATTGGATGGCAATTACTAGCGAATTATGAGATCATCAATACTTTTATCTTTTCAAGCCCGAAAAAAGTATGGAGTACCATTATAAGTTTAGCCCATACGAATCATTTATTTCACCATGTTTGGGTTACTACCTACGAAACATTCATTAGTTTCTCACTTGCAACCCTAATTGGATGTTTTATTGCCGCTATTTTATGGTGGAATTCTTTTATTGCTAAAGTAGCGGATCCTTATTTAACAATTTTAAATAGTTTACCGAAAGTAGCACTTGGCCCTATTATTATCATTTGGGGTGGTGCGGGTATTCGATCAATTATCATTATGGCTTTACTGGTTTCTGTCATTATTACTATCATCAATGTTTCACAAGGATTTATGGATACTGATCCAAACAAGTTAAAATTAATGAAATCATTTCATGCTACCAAAGCACAAACTTTCTTTAAATTGATTTTACCAAACTCTTATCGAACCATTATTGGTGCGCTTAAAATCAATATTAGTATGTCTTTAATTGGCGTCATCATGGGAGAGTTTTTAGTTTCCAAAGAGGGATTAGGATATCTGATTATCTATGGATCACAAGTATTTAATTTAAATTTAGTGATTTCTGGTATCATCTTGTTAGCGATATTATCAGCTTGTATGTATTATATTATTTTCTATATAGAAAAGAGACTTACAAAATAGTCTCTTTTATTTATAATTCATACAACTAAGCATAACGGTCATATATAATGTCTTCCAATTCCCTGTATCTTTTCCAACTGATTGTGGATTATTTCCTAAAGTTCTACTACGTTCTACTGTAGTTTGAATCAAATCAGGGCCAATTGTTTCTAGTACTTCAATTGGATCCATTCTCCAGTCATATCTTCCATCATTTTCATAAACGAGTGCTCTAAAAGATCCTAATATTGGATAAATAAAACCTGTTGGAGATCCAAATTCCATTGATTTTTGGAAAAATTTTGTCTTAAGTGGATGATCTATTTTACTAGTTGTAACCCCCTTTAACGCACCATATCTTCCACCACTATTTTTCTTTTTATAGTAATTTGGAATATTCTTTTCAATCGCGTCATATAGTTCAAAAATTTTAATCATAATAGGAGCCATTTTAACATAGGGGTTCTGCACTGTATCACCATATTTTTTATGAGAATCAATATAGTAGTCAACACACTTTTTCTTTCCACTATATGAAGTAATTGGAAACTCATCCATATTATTATAACGATCAATATTAAACATATTTAATATCGCTAGTATATCACATACGTCGATATCCCCTTCATCGTTTTCTTTAAAGAATACACGTTTATCAAAAGGTGTATTCGCAATTACATCCTTAATAATTTGGAAGCGATTTTCTAACTCAGCAATGGATTGATCCTGTACTTGTACAGAAGTATTTCTCGCAGATGCTAAACTTTGAAAAATATCTTCGACCCCTGTCAATATTTCTAATTTCACATATTGTTGCGCATAATCTAATTGATCACGATTTTCTAAAATCGTACGATAAGTATGTCCTCCATCCACATTCCCATGAACATCTAAATTATCAAAAACAATTGTGATCTCATTAGAATAATTATTATAGGATACTTCTTTAGCAGAAAGTAATAATCCTCTATTTAATAAATAGAAATTATAATCGTTAGGATTAATTAATGATTCTTTAATCTTTTTTGCAACATTTGTTGTCATTTTCTGCTCTCTAGGATTCGTTTTCATAGGAATATTGTCCGGAATGTTTTTTACATCACAAACCGTAATGTACATAGCTGAATCCTGGCTATGAATGGAATCTTCCTGATAGGGATTTGGAATTTTCCTAAATGATTCGACAGTAAATGTCATTTTAATTTCTTCGTCCATATTTTCCTCCTTCTTGCTTTCGCAAATGAACATAAGGATACACACACTCCTGTGTCATCCAATTTCCATTATATCCCAAAAATTGAAAGTTTCAACGTCATATATGACGTTTTTATGGTATAATATGAAAAAGGTGACAAAAAAATGCAATGGAATGTAAATTATTATTTGGGTAATATCATTAGAAAATATAGAGAAGGAAGAAATTGGACACAAGAAGTTTTTGCAGCAAAATGCAATATTAGTAGGGCCTATTTTGGAAGGATTGAACGTGGAGAACACAGCGCTACCATTGATCAATGTAAGAAAATTGCAGATGCATTAGAAATCCCCTTATATATGTTATTTTTAGATATGCCAGATTAAAAAAATCCTAAAAAAGGATTTTTATTTTAGGCTATCAGTAGCTTTTGCATTTAAATCTAAATCTGCCCTTCTACCTAATTTATATGCATAGTATCCAGCAACGCCAATCATAGCAGCATTATCTGTGCAATATTTCATTTGTGGTATAGTAAGTTCAATATTTTGTTCTGTGCATAATTCTTGAAAACGATTACGGATGCCTTTACTTGCAGACACTCCTCCAGCAATAATTAAATGTTTTACATGATATTTTTCTAATGCATGCATTGTTTTTTTCGTCAAAATTTCAATGACTCTCGCCTGAAAAGAAGTTGCCAAATCAGCTGTACGAATTGTATTCCCGCGTTGCGTTTCATTATGTACCAAATTGATGACTGCGCTTTTAATTCCACTAAAGCTAAAATCAAAACTATCATCATTCAGCGGAAGTGGTAATGGATAGGTATCTTTTCCTTCAAATGCTAATGCATCAATTTTAGGCCCACCTGGATAAGAAAGCCCTAACACACGTGCTACCTTATCATATGCTTCTCCAACTGCATCATCTAAAGTACCACCAATTTTTTCAAAAGAATAATCTTCCTTCATATAAATTAATTCTGTATGCCCACCACTGATGACAAGTGCGATGAGTGGAAATTCCATTGGCTTTACTAAGTTATTTGCATAAATATGACCTGCAATATGATGAACAGGCACCAGTGGTTTATTATAGATATATGCTAATGTTTTTGCAGCTTGTACACCTATCAAAAGTGATCCAATAAGTCCAGGCCCATACGTTACTGCAATTGCATCTATCTCGTCCATTGTCATATTTGCTTGTTCTAAAACTTCTTCTAACACCATTGTTACATTTTCAATATGATGACGACTCGCTATTTCAGGAACAACACCACCATATTTTGCATGAATATCCATTTGTGACAATACAACTGTTGCAATTTCTACACAACCGTTTTTAATAATAGAGGCGCTTGTTTCGTCACAACTAGATTCAATTGCAAATATATATGTATCTTTCATTTTATCATCTCTTTCACCATCAAAAATCCATCAATTCCGCAATAATAATTCTCACGAATTGCTTTTTTTTCATATCCAAATTGTTCATATAATCGGATTGCTGCATCATTATTGCAAGCCACTTCTAATGAGATATTTAATACATGATTTTCATTGCCAATTTGATGCATACGATTCATAAGCTTTGTTCCAATTCCTTGTCTTCTAAATAAAGGATTTACCCATATATAATTCAGTTCCAGTCGATCATAAATGAAACTATAGGATAAAATGCCTTCTATTTTTTTATCCTCATATACAAGATAATGAATAAAAGGATCATTTTGAATTACTTGTCCAAATTGTTTCGATAAAATTTTACGCAATTCTAATATTTCACTATTTGTCGCTTCCCGAATCATAATTTTCCTCTGCTTCAGTTCGTTTTAAATAATTTGGTTTTACTTCATGTGGATTTAAAGGTACATCGTTTTGATGTTTTTCAATTAATTTTGGAATATCATAATCAGGATATTTCGTTTCAAAAGCAAATGTATCCATACTGATGAAAGTAGCATCCTTTTCCGCCAATAATTCATCTAATAGCATATAACTATCTTTTCGAATTACATTTAGCTTATTATCATAGATACCAGCATACACATAATTACGTCTTGCATCAATTAAAGCAATATTTTTTGTTGTATCGGTATGCGTTGATGCAATTAATTCTAATTCAGAAATAGGAACTATGTCTTTTTTCAATGCCCAAGCCATCGTTTTAGCAATCGTAACGCCAATACGTACACCTGTAAAAGATCCAGGCCCATTAACAATATAAATACGGTCTATTTGATTTATTTTCATAGAAACAGAATCAAAAGCAGCACGTATCATAGGTAACAATCTTTCCGATAACTGATTGTCATTCTTTTCAATATTAATATATAATGGCTCTAAATCACGATAAATTCCTACAATAATTTGATGTGAAGAAGAGTCTAAAAAAAGAGAAATCATAATACCGCCTCACATAACTCTTCATATTTTTTTCCATAAGGCGTTAGTATTAGAATTCTCTTATTTTCATCAACTACTTTAAATTTAATATGTAATCTCTCTTCTGGTAAAATATCTTTAATCGTATCTGACCATTCGATGACTACTACACCACCTTTGGTAAAATATTCTTCAATTCCAACGCCTTCAGTATTACCATCTAAACGATACACGTCCATGTGATATAAAGGTAATTCTCCATCATATTCTTTAATAATCGTGAATGTTGGAGAGGTAATTGTTTCTTGAATACCTAAAGCATTAGCAATCCCTTTTGTAAATACAGTTTTGCCACTGCCTAGTTCTCCATCCAAGCAAATAATCATATTTGGAAATTTTTCTGATTCAAAATTTTGTGCAATTTCAATTGTTTCTTTCTCATTATGGGTTGTAACTTTAAATTCCATTTATTATCACCTAATGTTATTATAGCAAAAAAAAAGAAAAGAACACAATATATACTATAAAAATATAAAACATTCTTTATGATTTTATTGATATTTCAATTATAAATAAAAAAGCACGAAACTTAGGCAAAACTATTTTACATTCAACAAACTTTGAACTTCTTCGATAGAAAGACCTGTACATTCGGAAATGACATCTAGTGGTATCTTTTTTTGATACATTGCTTTTGCCACTTCTTTTTGATTCTCTATCTTTCCTTTTTCTATCCCTCTTTCCATTCCTTCTTCTATCCCCTTATTGTATCCTGTTTTTTCCATATCTTCTAACTGTTGTCTATGTGCTTCTTCTATATCATAATATCCTACAAAGTTTGGATCCATTGATAATTCTGATACTTTTCTTATCGCTGCCATATAGATATCATCTCCTTTAAACTTCTTTTCCATCTCTTCTACCGTCTTACATCTTAGTAGTTTTACCATCTTTTTAATTTCATCACTTTTATTATACTTCTTGTCTATGATATTTTCAAGGATTAAATGAATTGATTGGTATTGTTCTGTCTCTATATGTCCTTCTTCATCTCTTAATTTGAAATTTAGTATTCCTCTTTCTGTTTTATAATAATTAAAATTATCAAAATTAACTAATATTACTTTGGGATATTTCTTACTCCCACTTATTATCGTTTCTGATGCTACCGAAAATGCATAACTTGTATTTCTTTCATACATTTTTTGTGATAAATACTGATTCATTTCTAATATAATTCGATTACTATCTTCTATTTTAATAATCATATCCGCTGTTTTATTTCTTTCTGTCATTATCTTTTTGGGTATTTCTCCTCCTTGATAATCTGCTTGTTTTAATACTTCTTTTTTTATTCCTATTAATTCGGATAGAAAATCTACTACCATTTCTCTTGCTTCAACGCTTCTAAATAAAGCCTTAAATAAAGCATCATTTAACATATTTACTTCTTTTAATTCTGTTGTTTGCACAACTATCATCTCCTTTGATATCGACACTATATCAAAGGATAATCATAAAGTAAAATGGATATTTTACTTTATTTCTAATACCTTTTGAATCTATTTTTTCATTTCTTTTATACAAATATTATTTTTCTATCCATTCATTCTTACCAATATTTAAAATTGATCGTTTTTAAAAAATTTTTAAATATTTCATATTTATATATCCATTAAAAAACAGAAGTAAAACTTCTGTTCCAATCAATGTTTTATATTTGTTAATTTGTTAAGATACTCTAGAGTAATTGGAGGCTGACCGTCCCCAAACCTCCGTTTTAGCTGGTTTTAAGAAGTCGAGCACCGCGGCTGATGTACATGTACGAAGACGCAAAATTAGCCGCCCAACCCCATAAGCCAACTCGAGTAATATCGTTCCAACGACCGCCGACAAGTGCTATTTTATCGCCAGATGTTTGATAATAATAGTCTGGAATATATGTGCTACTGTTGCCACTTACAGCTATTGGTAACCCAATTAATGGATTAGTTTTATCATAACCTAATTGAGTAATATATCCTTCCGCATTTGTATTTGTATATCCTACCTCTTTGTAACATTCATCAAATTTATCTGATTCATATTGATCTGGATCATAACATACGTATGCTACTCTATCTTTAATATTAATTCCATCTACAAATTGCCATATATTTCCATAAATATCTTCCATTCCCCTATAAATCATAGAATGTTTTCCATCATCATTTAAAGTTCCTGATTTCATTCCTAATTCATTACATTCTCCGCTAGAAATAAATGTTGTATTATTACTGTCTGTGTATCCTTTTCCTAATTTTGCTTGTGAATCATAATCTGCATATTCTACTAAGTATAGTAGTTGAATAATGAAATAATGATAATCTAATTGACTGAATTCTGAGCCCAACTTTCTTGCATATTCTCTAAAATCTTTAATTGTTTTATTCGTCAATGGTTTTACTCCACTCTTACTATGAACAGCATTATCATCACCAGACATTGTATATCTTCCTATTGAAAATGCGTCGCTTTTTGTATATCCTTCTAGATTTTTATTACTAATTAGAATATATTCATATCCGTCCTCTTGATATCTCTTATAATAGAATGTTGGTATATAAGTTAATACTTCTCCTTTACTTCCATCAAATTGGAATTTGCTTGGATTATTATACCAACTTGTAATTTCTTTTTTCTTCACATCATATGTATATGATTCTATTTCACCCCATGGATAGATTGCATCAAAATCATTTTGTACACCTTGATCTAAATCTTCTTGACTTTTAATGGCATTTGCTTTTAAATTGATAGAATCTTCTATTCTCTCCCATGTTGTTGCACTTTCTTCTATCTTTCTTCTTACTCCATAGATCTTAGTTGTCATATTTTCTTTTTCTGATTCTTCTATTGTACATTCTTCTTTTGTGACTATAGTTGGTTCTTCTTCTAAGAATTTCTTTTCGATACAGTAATTTCCATATTTCGCTATAATACTCATATTCCCTTCTGTATCAATAAGTAGCGTCCCACTTTCTGGTTTACTTCCCTTAATCTCTAAGTCATCACTTGTTAAATCTATTTCTTTCTTTCCTGTTCCATCCATCATGCCTTCTATTTGATATTGTTCTCCTGCTTCTAGTAAGCCATTGACAGATTGGATAGCAGAATTCTTTCTTGCATCTTCAATGACTCCCATAATTAATGGGGTTGTGATAACTGCTATAATTCCTAATATTACGATTACTGCAAGTAACTCAATCAATGTAAATCCTTTTTTCATTTTTCTTCACTCCTTTAGACAATAAAAAAAGAGGGTTTACCCCCCCCCCGTTTGCAAAAAGCATACTTAACATTTTATACTTATCACAAACTATTCTATGATTTTATTGACATTTCAATTATATCAAAAAAAGAACTTTCTTTCAAGTTCTAACTTATTTTAGGGCAAAAAAAAATTGGCAACTTGCTATTTTCGCTTACACTATCTTCGCCGTTAAAGAGCTTAACTTCTGTGTTCGGGATGGGAACAGGTGTATCCTCTTTGCTATCGTTACCAATTTAAATATAGAGAAATAATTCTCTGAAAACATGATAATGTGTAATCTATAATCAAATTATTATTGGAAAATAATAGGATTAAATCTTCGTTCTATTAGTACTAGTCAGCTCAACATGTCACCATGCTTCCACCTCTAGCCTATCAACCTAGTAGTCTTCTAGGGAACTTATTTCATAAAGAAGGGAAAACTCATCTTGAAGTTGGCTTCCCGCTTAGATGCTTTCAGCGGTTATCCATTCCATACATAGCTACTCTGCGCTGCCACTGGCGTGACAACAGATACACCAGAGGTATGTCCGTTCCGGTCCTCTCGTACTAGGAACAGCTCTCCTCAATTTTCCTACGCCCACGACGGATAGGGACCGAACTGTCTCACGACGTTCTGAACCCAGCTCGCGTGCCACTTTAATGGGCGAACAGCCCAACCCTTGGAAGCGACTTCACCTCCAGGATGTGACGAGCCGACATCGAGGTGCCAAACACCACCGTCTATGTGAACTATTGGGTGGTATCAGCCTGTTATCCCCAGGGTAACTTTTATCCGTTAAGCGACGACCATTCCATACTGAATCGCCTGATCACTAAGCCCTGCTTTCGCACCTGCTTGACTTGTTGGTCTCGCAGTCAAGCTCCCTTATACCTTTACACTCTTCGAATGATTTCCAACCATTCTGAGGGAACCTTTGGGCGCCTCCGTTACTCTTTAGGAGGCGACCGCCCCAGTCAAACTACCCACCAGACACTGTCCCTATACCGGATTCACGGTACCAGGTTAGAAATTCAACTTATTAAGGGTGGTATTCCAAAGGTGACTCCACTAGAACTGGCGTCCTAGTCTCAAAGTCTCCCACCTATTCTCTACATAACAAATCGAATTCCAATATCAAGCTGTAGTAAAGCTCCATGGGGTCTTTCCGTCCTGTCGCGGGTAACCTGCATTTTCACAGGTATTAAAATTTCACCGAGTCTATGGTTGAGACAGTGCCCAGATCATTACACCTTTCGTGCGGGTCGGAACTTACCCGACAAGGAATTTCGCTACCTTAGGACCGTTATAGTTACGGCCGCCGTTCACTGGGGCTTCAATTCGAAGCTTCGCAAATCAACTTTACAGTTAAGCTAACCTCTCCTCTTAACCTTCCAGCACTGGGCAGGCGTCAGCCCCTATACATCGTCTTACGACTTAGCAGAGACCTGTGTTTTTGGTAAACAGTTGCCTGGGCCTATTCACTGCGGATCAATTGCTTGATCACTCCTTATCCCGAAGTTACGGAGTCATTTTGCCGAGTTCCTTAACCATAGTTCTCTCGCTCACCTTAGGATACTCTCCTTGCCCACCTGTGTCGGTTCTCGGTACAGGCACCTATATCATTAACCCTAGAAACTTTTCTTGGAAGCATAGCGTCAGAAGACTTCGATGTCATCGCTGACATCTTCGCCATCACACTTCAGCTTGTCAGTATACGGATTTTCCAGCATACAAACCTTTGTGCTTAGACCAAAATCCAATAATTGGCCCTTCCTAGCTTTCTCCGTCATTCCATCAGTGATATAAGTGGTACAGGAATATAAACCTGTTGTCCATCGGCTACGCCTTTCGGCCTCGTCTTAGGTCCTGACTTACCCTGGGAGGACGAGCCTGGCCCAGGAACCCTTAGGCAAACGGTGGAGAGGATTCTCACCTCTCTTGCGCTACTCATACCGGCATTCTCACTTCCAAGCGCTCCAGCCGTCCTCACGATCGACCTTCACCGCCCTTGGAACGCTCCCCTACCATCCTATACATTGTATAGAATTCGCAACTTCGGTATTATGCTTAGCCCCGGTACATCTTCGGCGCAGTGTCACTCGACTAGTGAGCTATTACGCACTCTTTAAAGGATGGCTGCTTCTAAGCCAACCTTCTAGCTGTTTTGACAACTCCACATCCTTTCCCACTTAGCATAAATTTTGGGACCTTAGTTGGCGATCTGGATTCTTTTCCTTTTGCGCACGGACGTTATCACCCGTACACTGACTGCTGAATATACTAACCTTGGCATTCGGAGTTTGATTACACTCAGTACAGCTAGGTGCCGCCATCATGTATTCAGTGCTCTACCTCCAAGGCGCTCAAATTCAACGCTAGGCCTAAACCTATTTCGGGGAGAACCAGCTATATCCGAGTTCGATTGGAATTTCACCGCTAGCCACAAGTCAT
>CANQAF010000027.1 GCA_947588975.1 uncultured Bacilli bacterium | reverse complement strand
ATCGCTCCAATGGGATAATTACTCACACCTTTTGTGTGAGTTTTCTTTTGCTTATTTTTTTGTCAAAATAAAAACGCACTTGTAAATGACAAAATCAATTAAAGTGGTCATATTTTAATAATTTTTATCGATTATTTAAAGTAATTTTCATCTATTAATGGTACAATATCTATTGCTGGCTCTTCATATGGATGTACTTCCCTTAATTTAGATATTACTTTTCTAACTTGATCTATATCACAAACAAACTCTAATTTTTCCTCTTCCACGAATTCTAGTTTATTGTTTTCACCAATATATGGATTAGCATTATCATTAGGCATAAAAGTACCTATTGATTTTGTTGAAGAAGTGCAATAAGTATAATCTCCAATTACACCTGCATCAGCTTCACATACAGCTTTTCTAACTTCTTCTACATTTTCTGGTGGGATAGTTACAAAAATTTTGACTTTATTAATATTTATGTTCATTCTGAATTTTCCTCCAATCTTTTCTCTATATCCTCAATGCTTGGCAATGTATTTTCTAAAAACTCAGGTATTTCAGATAATATTTTATATTCACTTACGCCAATAGGTTTATTTATATCTTTTAAAGCTAGTTCTGCAGTTACTTTCTTTTTATCTTTGCAAAGTAATATTCCAAATGTTGGGTTATCATTTTCATCTTTAACATATTTATCAATAGCACTTAAATAAAAATTTAATTTACCAGCAAATTCTGGTCTAAACTCAGTTGTCTTTAATTCTATAACTACATAACTTCTAACTTTCAAATTATAAAACAATAAATCAATATAATAATCTTCATTTTCTATTTCTAAATGATATTGTCTTCCCACAAACGCAAATCCATTACCTAGTTCTAATAATAACTTGGTAATATTAGTAGTTAATTCTCTTTCAATATCAAGTTCTTTCACATCTTTATCAGCAGTTATAAAATCAAAAATATAAGGATCTTTTAACAATTCTTTTGCTTGTTCATTGTTAGGTGTTGGTAAAGTTTCATCAAAATTAGTCGTTTTATTTTCTAAAAGAGCTTGTCTTTCATACAATTTAAGAGAAATCTGATGAGTTAATATAGAAACAGACCAACCATTTTCAATTGATTCTTTTGCATACCACTTTCTAATTTCTTTATCTTTAATTTTATCTAATAATACTTGATTATGATTCCAAGATAATTTTGCAAGGACTCCTTGCAAAAATTCATCATTATCAAATTCACTAGCAAACTTTTGCATATATCTTAAATTTCTCGCTGACATACCTTTAATTGTGGGAAACTCTATTTTTAAATCTTTTGCTAAAGTATCAATAAAAGATGTCCCCCATTTATTATTTTCAATTAATTTTAAGCCGATATTATAATACATTAAAATTAAGTCCTTATTAGCATTTTCAATTATTTTATTCCTAGTAGTTATTAAAGTTTTTTTAATATCATTTAGTACTTCAAAATATTTATCACTATTTTCTAACATAATGACCTCCTTTTCTAGTATCAGATGATATAATTATACGATAAATACCAATAAATTTCTATATTGTCATTGAATTTTTATTAGATATTTATTTAATTTTGATAAAAGGTTTAAAACCTTCTTATCATCCGCTCCAATGACGAATCTGTTCGAACTTTTTGGACATTCAAATATATTTCATCTCTATCTAGAGTTTCTTATTGAAATAAAAAATCCCCAAGGATATTTTGATATACTTGTCAAAATTCCTAGGGGGTTATTTATTTTGTCTAAAACAAAATAGCTTTGGTAAAAAACAATTGTTATGAGAAAATAAGAAATTACAAAGTATAAAGAATGAACATAGCAACAATAATTGAAAGATTAGACAAAATCTATGAAATATGATATATTACAAAAGAATAGAGGTTGAAGATAATTATGTTTAAAATAGAAAAACTATTAAGTTTATTTCCAGATGAAGAAACTAAAAATATATTTTTATATTCATATTATTTATCACAAGAAAAAAACAAAGATTTATCTAACAGTGTATTTGAGCGATTACTATTATTGAAAACAATTAATCCAAGACTTAATATAATTTTAGATACAACTAAAGAAAAATCCTATTTTCGCGCAGACAATAATGTAATATATCTAAATAACTTATCAATTGAAACTTTTTTTCATGAACTTACACATTTATTGTCATACAATTTTTCATATTTTCAAGTACCAAACGAATATTATTTATTTAAAAACAATTTTTCCTCAGCTTCTAAAAATACTGATTTAATGATAGACCTTTTAAATTTGTGTAAAAAAACGAAAAAACATCTTTTGCACGAAATTAATAGTGAAATTAATGATGTAAAGTCAAAAAATATCAAGATTATGCAAGATAATATAAAACAGGAGCCTCAAAGTACAGAATTTAATACAATTACATGCATTGAAGGTATAATAGATTCTATAATGGATGGCTGGTCTCATACCTATGGCTTAACTTATCAAAAGGAAAATAATTATATTGCTAAGAAATCAAAAAAATCATCAGGCCATAGTTATGAATATTTTTCTAATACACATTATCAGTTCGAAGAAATACTTGCTAATTATTGTGCAATAAAATTAACAAATCCTAATAATAATTTATTTGAGATTTTAAAAAATATAATTGGAAATGAATTTGTATCTTTTTTAGATCAAAGATGTAGCGAAATATGTACTTCTTTTTTAAACAAAAATATTGATACAAATAATATTAAAAAGTAAATAAAATTATAATATTTTTCAATTTTGTATTAAAACTAAATTGAATAAATTTTCCATATATCAAACAATTAGATATGAGAATTGTAGATATCTTCCACATCCTCTTCATTGACGAATCTGTTCGAACTTTTTGGACATTCAAATATATTTCATCTCTATCCAGAGATGATTTTTTATTTCAATAAAAAATCCCCAAGGATATTTTGATATATTTGCCAAAATTTCTAGGGGGTTAATTATTTTGTCAAAAACAAATTACTAATAAAATGAATAGATATTGGCATTATCTAGCGTTTTCAAGAAAAATAACAACCACATCTAAAAGTCGTGATTGCTATTTTAGATTATACTTTTGTTGAAATGCTTTAATATATCTTTTTCGCATAACAGGTAATATCTGAGACGCAACTTCTGTAGAAACATCATTTAAATTCATTTTTGAAGTATCTAAAAAACATATTGAATCTACACTTTCAGTCAATAATTCTTTTAAAGCTTGCAAACTTTCATTATATTCATTTAAATTTGCTTCATTTAGAAATCTTCTGTTTTCTAAAGCCAGACTAGAATTGTAATCTCTTCTTAAAGCGGTTAAAGAATCAGCATAAGTAACTACCAAAAAATCAATTAATTGTTTAGAAAGTTTTGAGTATTTTTCTCTTGCATTTAAATACAAATCTTCTGGCATATCTCCTCTAACTAAACGCCTATAATTCCATGTTTGTCTATCATTTAAAGATCTATCAATTAAAATTAAGTCTTTTTTTGTCAAAACAGCATTTTGTAATTGTTTATATATTTCTTCAAATATCGCTAAGTCTCTATCTGAATAACTCATACTATCAAATTTACTTCTTAGTTCTTCTTTATAATATTTAGAAGTTGTAAACTCTTCTACTAAAGAAACTTCAAATCCACCTTTTTTAAAGAAATCATATAAATTATTTATTATTGTGGTTTTTCCTGTTCTAGGTGTACCTGTAAATTCTATAACAAAAGGTTTAGGGAGTGTTACTAATGATTTTAGTCTTTGCAATTCAATCTTCCCAGCATGTAATTTTCTTAATTTTGCATAATAATCTTGGCTATTTACAAAGATTGTATCTCTTAAAAATAAATCTTCTTTTTTAGCAAATACCTTATCTAAAATGTCTTTTAATCTTAAGAATATAGGCAAATCTTTATCTTCTCCCGATATTAAACTTTCATAAATATTTGTATAATACCATTCTTGTGATTCTTCTCCTCTTTTAAAAGCACTGAAGTCTCTATTACCACTTTTCTCAAATTTCAAATATAAATCTTCTAAATTGTTAATTTTATCAGCGCATATAACTAATTTATTTCTAAGAGGAAGTTTTTTTGTTTCTTCAATTGTATGCCTTTTTCTATCTTCCCATGATAGCGATTTATCAGGTTCAGAAGCACCCATTACTAAGTTAGCAATATCCTTACCAAATTCTTTTTCAATATCCTCAATAGTATATTTTGTATCTTCTACAACATCATGTAAATAACCCGCTGCTACAACATTATCATCATATCCAAATGATTCCAAAAGTTGCCCAACTCCAATTGGATGCATTATCATTGGTTTATCAGGTTCACTTTTTCTAACTTGTCCCATATGAGCTTGTATAGCAAATAATTTTGCCTTTTCTTTAATATCCATAATTCTATTTACCTCCATATATTTTACTGCAAACCCATATTTATTCTTTATCAAAGTTTCTACATCCTTTTTAAAATCTTCAAATTCTTTATCATAACAATATGTTTTGGCATATCCATCATTACCAAATTTCTTTGATATATGTTTATATGCTTTATTAATCATATCATCTAAGTCCAAATCAGGATAATGTTTAATAGTATAAGCATGTGTCCTTTTTAATGCCGAAACTAAATCAGTATTTCTATCAGCAGATGAAATAATTTTTCCATAATTACTTCTTGGCTCATGTTCTAAACTTGCTCGGTGATCCTCTATTGCTTCCTTAATTATTTTTCTTTGTTCATTGTCAAAAAACTCTTTCATCTTTTCATCTTCATAAAATAATTTTGCAGATAATATTTCATGATTATTTCTATCAATATAATGAGCTATATCATGAAAAGAAGCAATTACATAAACCATATCCAAATCAATATCATCAAATTGTTTTGCAAATTCTAGACTTCTTTTAATAACATAGCGTATATGTTCAATTCCGTGTCCAGAATCATTTTTGTCATAAATTGGAAATATGCTATTTTCAACATACTCCTGCAGTTGTTTCTTTATTTGCATTATCCAAAACCTCCTGATTGCCTATCATTAAATTTTTCATTATCCATTTAATATCTTCAATAGATTTGTCAATATTAAATCTTCCATTACCTACTGGGTAATAAACAGAGTAAAAGTGATATGTTTTCCCATTTATTTTCTTCTCAAAAAGTTGTTTTCTTACCTGTGAAACTGATATTTTTTTATCTAGTACAATAGAACTTACTTGATTACCAAATAAGATAATTACTTTAGGATTAATTATTTCAAATTCTTTTTTTAACAAATGCAAATATTTTTTATAAACATTATCAGGTAATTCTCTAGCATCAACTTGTGTACATTTTCCTAAATTTGTAATAAAGTATTTGTGATTTTCTACATCCTTATAAACTTCTTCAGCAAATTTTTCTGTCCAGTCTTTACCTTTAATTTCTTTTATTTTTCTATATATATTTCTATCCATCAAATTTAGTTCAAAAAATAAGTCCCATATATTTTTAGTTCCTATCCAAGGAGATTTAATTCCTTTCCAATTTTTAGACGATGCTATATTTCGGCCAGTTGGATTCATAAAAACAAAACAAACATCTGGATTGTTTTTACAACCACCATTATAAATTGAATCTAATTCTTTAGCACCATATTTTAATTGAAGTTTATTATATTCAATGTTCAGATCTTCTAACTGCATTGAAATCACCAATATAATTTTATCATAAAAATTCTCATTTTCCGAGATATGTGAGAAAATTCGTATCAAAATTTTATCAAAGGTTGATATTTATATATCAAATCGTTAGGGGGCGAAAGTTGTAGATATCTTCTACAATCGCTCCAAACGATAAAATCGTCGCGCTAGTAGTGTGGCGTTTATTTTTTATAAACGAACAGCATACTGGTACTCTCATTAGATTAATAAACCATATTGAAATGATAAATCTTAACAATATCAACAATATCAGATAAAGATTTACAAAAAGAAAAAGACAATTCTAGAATTTTCTAACTAGATTGTCTTTTTCTATTCAGCACTACTTCTAATAACTAAATTATTAATATCAAAATTTGTAAATTGACTTAAAAAATAATTATATAAATTCTTTGCACAAGCAAATTTTTTATCATAATTTTTTTCATCAAAACATTTAATAACTCTTGTAATAAATTCCTGATCAGGTAATTTTTTAACATTATATTTTTTTCTATAATCATTATTTTTAAATATGATTTCAATTTTATTTAAAGGAATAGATGGTATCTGTTTATTATAAAAATAAGAATCTAATACCCTTTGCAAAAACATATAATAACTAAAATCTATATCTTCATGATTATTATATTTAGCTTCTAATTCATCAAATCCATCCCAAACAGAATAACAATTCATTTTAAATTTAAAATCATCTATATCTGCAAGATTAGTTAACATAAAATTGTTTTTAGCAATATTAATTAATTCATTTATAGTTCCATCTTTATCATATAGTATTTTAGCATTAACAAAAATCATTGTTGTAGACATATGATAATCCTGAAGTTCTTTTTCCATATATGATAGAATTTTTTTCTTAGGATTTATAAAATATTCAATTAAAAATCCATCTATATTTTTATTACCTCTTTCTCGCTATTTCGTATCATCAGTGGTAACAATATAAATATCTATATCACTATTCTCGTTATTATTACCTGTTGCATAACTTCCTGTTAAAATAGCGCCTAAAAAGTAATCCTCACTCTTATATTTATCTAAAAACTTTTCTATTGCTAATTCCCATTTATTCATAATCTACACCTCTATTCATTTTATTTTATTATCTTATCTAGTTATCAAAAACTAAGTCTATGCCTACATTCATTAGTTACTAAGTTTCTTTTTAATTTTTGCATTTTATCTGTCTTTTAATATATATTCATTTGTTGTTTCGCTTGCATTCACAGTTAAATCAGGTGCATCAAATATTGTTCTTAAACTTTCATGTAGAATTTCTAGCGTTAAAATTTCATATCTATGTTTTCCGCATTTTAAACTAATTTCTAAAGGCCAAATAAATGTAGCTAGATTATTAATAAACTTATTCATATCTAATGCTCCAATGTCTAGTTGTCTTTTCAACTTCACAATATATGTTCTAAATAAAAACTCAATTACATTCTTCAAACTACTTGTAATCATTTCTTTTTCAAACGGAAACAATCTTTTATCATTAAGATGTTCTATTAAAAAATCAGTCCCAGAAATAAATTTCATTATTTCATCTTCAGAGGCATATCCTTTCAATTCACTAATTAAACCTAGCAAATTAGCATTTAGATATAGGCTTTCCATTTTCTCTTGACCAACAATCTTTTCTAATTTATTTGTAATATGAACCTCAAATTTATAAGTCCCTCGTACTTCTTCTTTATAGCCAAAATATCTTTCAGTTAACAATTGTGTATATCCTTCATTTAAGGCTTTTCCTAAATCAGCTATTCCTGGTTTTAATGATGATTGTCTAAAGCCAGAATACCTAACTCCATCTTTATATACTGAACTTGCCATATGAAATAATTCATGATAAATTGTGGATGTATAGTTATCACCATCTACTTGTATTTGATTATTTTTTGAACTGTAATTTGCTGCAATATTAGTTTTCATAACAAAATTTTGAAGTCCAAATTTTTTAGGTACTACTTTTAACTCATTTAAATTATTATAAAAGTTAGTTAAATCCTTTGATGGAAATTTAGTTATAATAAGTTTAGCAAATTCAACAACTGCTTCTCCAAAGCGTTGTGAAGCTAATTTTTCAATATCTATACTAGAATATTCTTGTATTAATTCAGGTGGTAGACTAACTCTACTAATGTTTTTAGGTTTAAAATCTTTATGCAATTCGTATCTATCAATTACTTTACTAGTTGTATAATAAGTGATAAAAATTATGGGACTTAACATTCTTATTATTGAAATATAATCTATTTGTTCCAATTGAATTAAAATATCATTTAATTCAAGCTTTTCTTTATGATCCATCTAAATCACTTCCTCATTAGTTTATTGTTGTATTTCCTTCAATCTTTTTTCTACTTCTTGCCATTCTTCTTCTGTTTCGATAGAATCTAATTTACTATTATCTTGAGGGTAATAAATTGAGGCAAAAACATTTAAATTACCAGCCTCATCATTTGTATTGTCAGTATAAACCACATAATTTTTTCCTGTTTTTTCTAATTTAAAAGCACATATAATTTCATATGTTATTTCCTTCCCAAAATCATCTGTAACTTTTAAAAACTTTGTTTCATTCATTTTACATCCTTATTCCACTTTCATCTTTACTCCAATATAAAAAATTTATATTCAAGTTTATTATTTTTATCAATATAATTGACTTGAATCATATAGATTAAATGATAAATCTTTAATATAACATTTTTATCTTGAAAATAATAATCACTTATATAAACATATATCTAGCTTTCTATCTTTTCATAATATCGATATCCACAGCACCTTGGATACCATCTACTATCCCATTATCACAAAGTTGCCAAAAACGATAGTCTTGGTAGTCTGTATGATGAGTGTAGTGCGCCAACCAAATATCATATTTTGTAGGAAACCAAATATTTTCTAAATATAATTTACTACTATACAGCATACCTTTATAGCCAGCATCCTCAATTGTTTGTAAAAATGCTTCTGCCATACTTGTTAGCCCAAAAAAACTTAAATGATAATCATTAAAGTACGCCCATTCTTCCCAATCAAAGGCAATCGGTAAATCCACTTGATAATTTTTAATCTGTTGTATTACCCATTTGGCGTCTTTTTTAGCACTTTCAATTGAATCCGCATAAGAATAAAAATAGATTCCAACTGGGATTCCATATTGATTCGCATTTTTGATATTTTGTTCAAATTTAGAATCTAAAAAGTACTCTCCATTGGTTCCTCTTGTGCCACCTACACGAATAATAATAAACTCTACTCCAGCATTTTTTAATGCATTAAAATCAATATCACCTTGCCAAGTAGAAACATCAATACCAATTTTTGTGTTTTCATTCTTATATTCACTTACAATATCCGAAAATGATTGATATTCCGTTTTGGAAGGAACATTAGTACTTGTATTTTCATATACTTCTAAAATGAAATTCACTTGTTCTATATTACCACTATGGTCCATTGCCTCAAAGGTAAGTGGATATTCCCCTACTACGTTCATGTCATAAGTTCCCTTTATAATACAAACTGGATTTGCATCATAATTATCTCCACATAATATCTTATTTGTTAAATCAATATTAGACCCCTTTGCAACACGATATCTATTTCCTAGCCATATAAAAGGTTCCACTTCATCTACTACTTCAATCGTAAATGTATACTTTACTTTGATGCCATCATCATTGATAAATTGAAATGTAATATCTTTATTTCCTAACACAGTAGAATCGATATATACATCTTCTATGATCTTACCATTAATATCTAGAATAAAATCAGAAATCTTTTTCTTATCATAAAATTCAAGTGTTAAATCATCTACTAATGTAACTTCTATTTTAGCGAATTTCACTCGTAAATATCTGTATATTTGAAAACCTAAAACAAATAAAAGTAAAAAGGTAATTCCTGCGATCATTACTTTCTTTTTCATTTTTTCACAACCTTTTATTTATTATAACACGTTATTAAATGATTGATAAATATATAATTATTTTTTAACTAATTGAGTACATTTATCTAACATTTGATGCATTGGTGTAGAAGAGATTTCATCAAATATAAGTGAAAATTGAGAATTAGGATTCATTATAATCGTTTCCAGTTGTTCACTCAGTTCAGTTGGAAAAGAATACATCCAACGTGATATATCTAGTGTTCGGTTTTGAATATACTGAATTTCATCATATCGATTTGTAGTACATAAAAAAGCAATATTTTTCAAGAAAAATCTACTTAATATACTGTCAAAATTATGCATTTCATGATCGGCCAACGCTACTTTATATACATATTTCAATCGTTTGAAAGCTTCCAATTTTTTGTCTTCAAAACCTTGTTGATACATAAGTTGTAATAACAAATTAGCAAGATCCCCTTCTGGTGATAAAAACTGAGAATGAAATTGCGGAAACTGATATTCAGAAATGATAGATGAATGATTTCTTTGTAAATATTGTTGTATCATAGTAGGTTCTTTTAATGAAATAAAATCTGTTTCTTTATAACTATCCAAACTAATCAAATTAGCATCTACTATACAATTAGTAAAATATGGAGTTTTACTGGTATAAAGTATTTCAAAAATACGAAGAGAAACATATCGTTTCATAAAACTAAGATTCATTCCTTCTACTAACTTAAGTGTTTCAAATATAGAATCTACTTTTGATTTAAATGTATCTTGATTATATTTTTTACTCTTAGAAGTGTTATATAAAAAGGAAATATCTAAATCAGACATTTTAGTAAGAAAATGATATTTTTTGATTAGCCCAAATGATCCTTGTACTACATAATCATTTTGGTTATTGGATAATGATTCTAATACCATAGAATAAATATAATCACTTAAAAGTAATTGTGGTTGAATATGGTGTTTCATGACCATTTCCGTAATAATAGAATCAAAATGAGAAGAATTGATAAACAATGGTTTACCAGTTTCCATTTGTTCTTTCGTTTTTCCGATCAAAATCGGTTTATAATCTAACACTTCACAAGTTGCATTGTGATAACAATCATCCAAATGAACATCCTTTGTATGAATATGTCCATGGTAATTGATATGACCTACCTTTTTAAACTCATCTACAATTAACTGAAATTGAAGATCATTTCTTTGCCCTTTTATTAGAGGCTCATGCGATAAATAAATATCTTCTATTTTCACTGGAGCTAAAAAAACACCTTCAATTCCTAAAAGAGGATAACGTTTGACAAGATCTGTGGAATCATGATTACCAATCATTAAATATTTATGACCATTCATTTTCTCTAATGCTTCTTTGATGTAATCATTTTTAAAACAAAAATCTCCTAATAGGATTACAACATCTTCTTTTCCAACTATTTTATTATGATTTTGAATAATGTACTCATTCATTTCCTGAACGTTTGAAAATTCATGTCTTGTATATTGTATAATGTTATAATGATAAAAATGTTGATCTCCAATAACATAGATATTTTTATTAGGATGTTTTTTACATAATAATTGGTAAATATCTTGAGCATACGATGTTATCATATTATATCCTCCTTTCTATAGAATACTGCATATAGTAACACATAAAACATTAAAATGCAAATGCAATAAAAAATATTAGAGGTTCTAATATTTTTCATATGGATAATCCCAAAAACTAAGTTTACCATTGATAGAAATAGGATGTATCTTCTCGACATGTTCTAATTGAAAACCATACCCGTTCCATGATTTATTATTTATGATACCATGATATACAAGGGGATTTTTTTCTTTTAGCTTTTTTCTCATATTTTCGTCAATATAGATACAATCTGTTAATGTTGCTTTTGCAATGATACAACCACTCGGATATTCTAAATTTAAATGTGAATACCTCTTCATTGCCTGTTGATCAATTCCTTTTCCCGCATGAATTAAAATATCACCACGATACTTTGTCTTCCAAGTTCTAAATTCATATTCTTTTAGCCCTTCTGCAATTAAGGTTGCAAATGGTTGTTTTATTGTAATTACTTTCATAATTCCTCCATTACATCCAAATTTATTTGATTGAACTATAAAATACATATTCTAAATTGGTTACTTTTTTCATTTTTATGAATTCAAAAAGTCACATATTGTGGCTTTTAGTGTTTTTGATTCACTTCTTCTTGTATCATACAAATCAATTCTTCGATCGTTACCGTGCAAGTTTCTTGACTACCAAACTTACGATAACTAATTAAATGACCATCTCGTTCCTTGTCACCTAGTACAAGCGTATATGGAATTTTTTTCGTTTGACTTTCACGCATACGATAACCAAGTTTTTCTTCTCTTGCATCTAATTCAGTACGAATTCCATGATCAGCTAAAATACTTTGTACTTCTTTAGCATAATCTAAATGCATAATTTCATTGACAGGAATGATATTGACTTGCACCGGTGATAACCATAATGGAAATGCACCTTTCGTTACTTCTAATAAATAAGCAATAAAGCGATCAATGGATCCTAAAATAGCACGGTGTAACACAACAGGACGTTTTTTTGTTCCATCACGATCAATATAAGTCAAATCAAAGCGTTCTGGAAGCAAGAAATCTAATTGGCAAGTAGATAAGGTAAGTTCATGTCCAATTGCCGTCTTAATTTGTACATCTAATTTAGGTCCATAGAATGCTGCTTCTCCTTTCGCTTCCACAAAGTCGATTTTTAAATCAGTCAATACTTTACGCAATGTATTTTCTGCTTTTTCCCACATAGCATCGTCATCAAAATATTTTTCTTTATCTTCTTTATCACGTAATGATAGACGGAAAGAAGCAGGAACAATATTAAAATCTTTATAAACATCTAAGATTAAATGAACCACTTTTTCAAATTCAGATTCAATTTGTTCAGGTGTGACGAATAAGTGCGCATCATTTTGACAAAATGTTCTAACACGTTCAAGTCCACACACAGCTCCACTTGCTTCAAAACGGAAATCATGAGCTAGTTCGCCAATACGAATTGGTAAATCTTTATAGGAATGTAATTCATTCTTATATATCAACATATGATGTGGACAGTTCATAGGGCGCAATACAAATTCTTCACCTTCACGTTCCATCAGTGGGAACATATCTTCTTTATAGTGATCCCAATGTCCACTAATTTTATACAGATCACTTGTTGCCATACATGGAGTATATACATGTTGATATCCTAATTTATATTCTTTTTCGCGAATATAGTTTTCTAATGTTTGAAAGATAAAGGCACCATTTGGTAACCACATAGGAAGCCCTTGTCCTACCAAATCATGTGTCATGAAAATTTTCATGTCTTTACCAATTTTTCTATGGTCTCTATTTTTACGTTCTTCTAATTCTTCCAAATATGCTTTTAAATCTTCCTCATTTTCAAAACAAACACCATAAATTCTTTGAAGCATTTTATTTTTAGAATCGCCCTTCCAATAGGCTCCACTTACTTTTAATAATTTAAAATATTTTAATTCTTTCACGGTTTCCACATGCGGTCCTCTACAAAGATCAGTAAAGTCCCCTTGTGTATAACAACTAATTACAGTATCATTTTCATCCATACGACGAATTAAATCTATTTTATATGGATCATTTTCAAACATTTTTAATGCTTCTTCTTTTGTTAATTCGTGCCTAACAATGCGTTTGCCATCTTTGGCAATTTTTTTCATTTCACGCTCAATTTTTTCTAAATCCTCTTCTTTAATGACATCGTCACCTAAATCAATGTCATAATAAAATCCTTCTTCAATAACAGGACCTACCCAATACATAGCATGTGGGTATAAATGTTTAACTGCTTGTGCAAGCAAATGTGCACAACTATGATTTAATGTACTTAATCTTTCATTGTCCTTGATATTCATCATATTTTTTCCCTCTCTTTCTTTCTAAATCTATTTTTTTTTGATATGATTTTTTACTAGTAACACCTGGTATTGTAGATGCATACGAACATTGTTCAACACAAAAATTAGAATGCATATATAGGATGTTTTTCAAAAAACATAAATCTTGACCAGCTACTAAACAAGCATAGATATCACCTTTGTTAATAAAAGATAGTAAAATTGGATTCACATAAAATAGTACTTTCCCACTACGATCTTTCACACATAAAATAGCTCCCATACGAACCAAATCTTCTTGATAGTATTGCATAGGAAATCTTAAAATGCGATGATCGTTTAACACCATTTTAATTTGATCATGTGAATAGTTTTGAAAACGATATACATCCCTCTCTTTTAATTGACAATAATTCATTAAATATTCATACATTGATAATATGTATTGTTCTGACATTATTATTTTTTTCATACAACTAAACTCCCCTAAAAAAAACGCTCCTTTTTAGGAGCGTTTCTACGCGGTACCATCCTGATTTATCACTTAATTTCTTATAACGGAGCTACCCGGCAATCTTTTTCAAGTGCGATTCATAGGTAGTAATGTATCAATTCAATATTATCTTCCACCAACCGATAATTCTCTTTCAAATGATAAAGATACACCATGTCCTAATCAAAATCTTTTTATTATTATAACACTTATTCTTATTTTGTCAATGATTCCTTACTATTTTATGATACCCATATCACAATCATACTAACTTCTTAAATTTTTACTTACCATTTCTACTGGTTCAGTCATCTGTTTAATACGTTCAATAATTCTTCTGGCTTTAATCACATCTACACCATCTTTGGTTAAACTAAAATGTTGCTCTAATGTTTTTAAATCTAAATTAGATGTAAAAAATGTTGGTAATTTTTCTTGCATACGGTATTGAATGATTGGACAAAATATTTCATCTCTTCCCCATGCAGTCGTATTTTCAGCGCCAATATCGTCAATTAATAAAAGTGGGGATTTCATAATAGAATTTAGCTTATTTTGAAATTCATCTTTATCCCCATTCATGGCATTTTTTAAATCTTGTAAAAAGCGAGGCCAGAATACAATTGTACTTTTGATCTTTTTATTTGCAAACTCACGGAATAAAGCAGATAGTAAATATGTTTTACCACTACCAAAACTTCCATATAAATAAATACCTTTACTATCAGGATATTCTTTTAAAAAACGGTTCATAGCCTTTATAGCATCAAAACGATTTTCATCATCTGTATAAATATCTTTCATTTTTGCTTCACGAATTTCTCTAGGAATATCATAACAATTCATATATTTTAAAGGTGCTTCCTCTTTGAGTCTTCTTTGTTCATGTCTACATGCTTGATACTCAAAATCAATTCTACCATCAATTACACGAGGAAGGTATGCATATCCTGTTATTTTATTTTTACAGGCGGCTAACCCTTTACAATATTTACAATGATGATACTCTGCAGCACATTCTTCTAAAGTAGAAGTGTATTTACATAAGATTTTCTGAGATAATGTAATTTTGTTTACTAATTCTTGAAAATCAGGATTTTCAAGAGCTTCATTAAAATTTTTCATTAATTCAATTTCAATATTTTTTTTAGAATCGTACTTTTCTATGGTTGACACTAAACTTTTCATTCTAACACCTACTTAAACATTTTCAACATTTGTTCCATTTCTTTTTTCTTTTCTACACTTGCTTCTTTCATTTCTATTTCTTTATCAAACCAATCTGGTTTTTCTATTTCTTTTTTATGATGCATTATATCTTTATGATTCTTATACTCTTTTTCTGCAAAATTCATGGCTGCCTCCACTGTTTCAATTTTTTGTTTTGCCCATTGGGAAGCAATTGCCTCGACAAAATTACGTGTTAATTTATTTTTATTAATTTTTAAAACATAATCAATTAATACATTAACAACACCTGGTTTTAAATCCATATCCAACAATAAATATTCTAAAATACTTAAATCTGTCTTTGAAGGACGAATTCCATCATACTTACTGCAGAGAAATTCATATGGAGATGTGATTTCAAATTGGTAAATCATTTTTGCTCTTTTAGAATTATCCCCTAGTGGTTTTCTCAAATATTCTGGTTGATTACGGAACACTAAACTAGGTAATTTACCTCCATTTTCAAATTGATAATATTTACGACAATTATTTTTTAACAATAATTTGTCGATACTTTTTCTTTCATTTAAAGAATTACGAATTAATTCACACAGTTGTTCTTCATTAAATTGATATAAAAATCCTAATTTATGTAATAAACTACGTGTTTCCTTCGTAATTGTTCTTTTAGAAAGCATATCATCTGGTATCATTTCTAAAATACTATCTAGATCTAATCTACTTTCTATTTCCATATTTGTCTTTCTTTTTTCTTTTGTTTCAAATTCAAGTTGTTCTGCATAAGAAACATCTGTTGACTCAAATACTTCTTTAAATGGAGTGGTAATTTCTTCATAATCTCTAGTATTCATATTTGGAAGTTTAAAATATTCAATTGTTTTCTTGTACTCTGTATCACCAATATTACGATATAAAGTGGTACTTAGGATAGGATTATTTACAAATTCAGAAGGAGTTAATGGAGAAAATAATTCATAAATATAGCGATTGACATTGTCTTTTTTTTGATAAGTTTTCATTAAGCCAATTGCTTCTAATTTTTGACGAGCTTCTACAATTTCTTTTAACTTCATACGCATACTAGTCATTAAGTGATGATGTGTCCATTCTTTTGATATAGTTTCTGTTAAATCAAGATATGACCATAAGGTAAAATAAAGACTGGTTGCTACAGACCCAATAATAGGTTGATAAAGTAAAATTAATATTTTACGATCCATATC
>CANQAF010000026.1 GCA_947588975.1 uncultured Bacilli bacterium | reverse complement strand
CCCGGTGTTTGTGTAGTACCTGGTTGTGATGTACTACTGTTGCCTGTACTTGGAGTTTGTGGTGTACTACTATTTCCTGAATTTCCGCCATATTGTGGATTGTTTCCAACATTACCACCGCTTGATTGTATATTTTCACCAGTGGATTCAGAATTATTATTATCATTTCCATTTGATTCTACATTTGGAGTTTCATTACTTGAATCAATTGGATTATCTGTAGTAGGATCTTGAACGTTTCCTTCATTTGAGTTTTCATCTTCTATGATTTCTTCCCATCTTGCTTCCAATGTAATATCATGATCTATTTTCGTATTAAAATCAAATAAAGAATCGTTATAATACCAACCAATAAATTTGAACCCTTCTTTTGTTGGATTTTCTAATCTTGACACTAGTTCTTTTTCTTTTACATATATTGTTATATTATAATCTTCGTTTTGAAAAATAACTTTGTATTCTTTTTGTTCTTTTTTACTTAACCATATACTTGCTAGCAACACTAGTATACATAAAAGAATTAAAGAACCAATGACAAGAAGAATTTTTCTTTTATTTTTCATCTTACATACTCCTTCATTTTTTCTTTAGCTAGTATAAGAAAATCATTTCTTTCTAATAATATATGAAAGAAATTTAATATTGATTATATTATAACACCATAGCTAAAAAAGTCAACTATTTTATTGTATCAATTAAAAGGTAATTTATGGATATTTTGATTTATTTCTACATATAAAAAAATTGAAGTTTTTTCAATTTAGTTTAGTTACTTAAGAATATATCAGCATATTCTATTTTATATACTCTTTTTAATATAATTTAATATTTTTATACTTATTTTAAAATATTATACTAAATTTTCGTTGTTTTTAAAGGATTTATCATTGTTACTTAAAAGAATGTCTGCATCAATATGAAGAATTTTTCCTGGTAGATAAAAATAGTCATTTCGATCTAAACTTTCTGGTTTAATTCTTTCTAAAAACATTTCTTCCATCTCAATATCTTCTTCTTTATCATATAATTGTAAATCTTCTTCATCACTATCTGCATATAATCTTACATTAACACCTTTTAAATAATAGATTTCATTTTCTATTTTAATAATTTTAAATACCATATCATTATGATATGAATTTCTTGTGACACAGTCTCCCACTTTTAACATTCTATAATCACCCAATATAACTTATGGTTTTTTTTCACAAATATGATATAGATTTCATAGTCATTAACATAAAAAAGGATTCATAAGAATCCTAAAAATAGATCATATTTTTAAATATTTGCGGACCGCTCTCCAACTACCAAACATACCTACTAGTACTCCAACTAATAATAAAAATCCTGATGTATAATATACAAATGGTTGTGGGTCCATCAAACGAATAAATGGAGAGAAAATTTGTCCACCAAAATGATTATATAATGTTACATAACCATATATAGTCGCAATAATTGGAATAATAGACCCTAAAATTCCTAAAAATAATCCTTCAAAAATAAATGGATTTTTGATGTTAATGTTAGATGCGCCTACTAAACGCATAATTTCAATTTCACGTCTTCTAGAGAAGATTGTAATTTTAATTGTATTTGCAATTAGAAAAGCGGTAACAATAATCAAAGCAATAACCATACCAATTGTAATTTTTCTAACGATATCAAATACAGATATCATTTGTTCTACCATACCTTCTCCATATTTTACAATAGAAACTCCATCTATTTTTTTAATTTTTTCAGCAGTATCTCCAATTTGCTCAATATCTTTTACTTTTACTAAGTATGTATCTTGAATCGGACTTTCTTCTTCAGTCCATTTGGATAATGCCGCTTTAAATTCTTCTGATGATTCCATCATTTCATTCGCAATTTCAGTTTTTGATTTAAATGTAACAGATTCAATATTATCCAAATGATGAATAGAGTCAGAAACTTGTTGTCGTTGGTCTGAAGTAATTTCTAAATCTAGAAATGCTACGATGGTCACATCTTTTTCAACTAATGTAGCAAAATTGTTTACATTCATCGATAAGATAACAGAGATGGCAACTACGATTAAAGTAATGGTAATACAAGAAATTGATGCAAGTGATAGGGAAAAATTTCTAAATACGCTTTTAAATGCATCTCTAATGTTTCTACTTAGTATTCTGAATAGTTTCATGTTTATAAGTTCCTTTCTCATAATCTTTTAAAATTCTTCCGCTATCTAATAATACAACTCGTTTTTTCATACGATTTACAATATCTGTATCATGTGTCACCATAATAATAGTGGTTCCTAATTTATTAATTTCCTCTAGAACATTCATAATTTCAATACTTGTATTTTCATCTAAATTTCCAGTTGGTTCATCACAAATGAGCAACTTTGGCCCATTGACAATTGCACGAGCAATTGCTACACGTTGTTGTTCCCCACCCGATAATTGATTTGGATAATTTTTAGCCTTATGTTTCAATCCTACTAAATCCAAAGCTTTAAGAACTTTTGAATGTACCTCACTTTTAGGTAGTCCAAATATCTCTAATGCAAAAGCAACATTTTCATACACAGTAGAGCGAGAAAGTAATTGAAAGTCTTGGAATACAACGCCAATTTTTCTTCTGATTTTGTAAACTTTACTATCACGTAATTTTGCAACATCAATTCCACCTACTAAAATTTTTCCATTCGTTGGTTTTTCAGCACGGTATATCATTTTAATTAAAGTAGATTTTCCACATCCAGTAGAACCAATAACAAATACAAAATCTCCCTTTTCAATATTTAAATTAAGGTCATGGATTGCAGTAACACCTGTTTTATATTGTTTTTTTACATGTTGAAAACGTATAATGTCCATAATTTACCTCCTTACTCTCCACCTGATACTTCATAAGCATCTGTTACGACAAAAAATGCATTGGAATCAATTTGATGAATTCCTTCCTTAAATATAAAATACTCTTTCGTAGGAATAACACACATTATTACTTTTTGATGATTACCAGTATAACCACCTCTACCATCTAGAATAGTCACACCATGACTGAGATGTTGCATAATAAATTGTTTAATCATTGTTTCATGATCTGTAATAATATAAAATGCCTTGGATTGTGAAATACCTAATATTACCTTATCTGTAATTACACTAATTATATATAAAGTCAATAAAGAATACATAAATGGAGTCCAACCAAAAGTAAAAATAGATAATGCAATAATTACTCCATCTGTAAAGAACATTGCATTCCCCATAGAAATTTTAGCATATTTGGCAACAATTTGATTTAATATATCCGTTCCACCAGTTGTAAACCCTGCTTTAAAAATCAAACCTAACCCTACTCCACTAATTACTGCTCCAAATAAAACGATAACAAAAGATTCTGTTCCCGTAATATCTACGTAAGATGAAATATTCTCTGTCAATTTCACTAGTATTGGATATAATAATGAGCCAATAATGGAATTTCTCGTTTTCTCCATTCCTAGTAATAAATAGCTTAAAATAAGCAAAATAACATTACCCATTAAAATGATGAGTGAAGGGTCAATTTTCCATAAATGTTTTGTAATAACACCTAAACCACTAACACCATATACAATATTGCTAGGTAAAATAAATAGATTAAAGGCACAAGCAACCAATAACAATCCAAAACTAAATTCCACATAACGGATCAAGCGGTCTTTTTTATATATTTTTTTTACAATAGTTTCATCTAACTTTACTTTTCTCTTAAACATTTTGAAGTCCTTTCTTTAAGTTATCATTAATAAACAAATCAATATCACCATCTAACACTTTACTGACCTGAGCAGTCTCTGTATTGGTTCTATGATCTTTTACTAATGAATATGGATGCATAATATAACTACGAATTTGTGATCCAAAATTAATATCCATCATATCTCCTGTAATGTTCTTTAGTTCATTTTCTTGTTTTTCTAGTTCCAGTTGATATAATTTATTTTTTAAAACTTCCATTGCTTTTTCTTTATTTTGAATTTGGCTTCTTTCATTTTGACAAGTAACAACAATTTTAGTTGGAATATGTGTAATTCTAACAGCACTATCGGTTGTGTTCACTCCTTGTCCTCCACAGCCACTACTTCTATATACATCAATACGAAGATCACTTTCTTTTAGTTCAATATCAATTTTATTATCTTCAAATAATGGTGTGACATTGACAGACGCAAATGAAGTATGACGACGAGCACCTGAATCAAAAGGAGAAATTCGAACCAAACGATGAACTCCCTTCTCACATTTGAGATATCCATATGCATAAATTCCTTTTACCAACATCGTAATACTTTTGACACCAGCTTCTTCACCAGGTTGTATATCAATGGTTTCTACTTTATAATTCTTTTTTTCACACCATCTAGTATACATACGATATAGCATATTATTCCAATCACAAGCCTCTGTTCCACCGGCACCTGAATGTAATTCTATAATTGCTCCTAAGGCATCATATGGTCCATTCAATAGTAATTCAATCTCACATTGTTCTATTTTAGATTCAATTTCTGAAAGCTCTTGTTCAAGTAGATGATGAAATTCTATATCATCTTCTGTTTTTAATGTATCTAAAAGTTCAAGATTATTTTTTATTTTATCTTTTAATGTTTTTACTTTTAAAATCTGATTTTTTAATTGATTTAATTCTTGAATAACAGATTCACTTTTTCTTTTATTATCCCAAAAATTAGATTCATTCATTATTTGTTCTAATTCATGAATTTTACTTTCTTTTTTTTCAGGTTCAAAGTGACCTCCATAATTCATTTATTTTTTTTGAGTTTTCTTGATAAATATTAATTAATTCATTGAGTTCCATTTCCTAGCCTCCAATCATATTCATTATACCATCTTTTTAGTGGAATTGGTATTCCTTTTTTGATAATGTAAATTTTGTTTGACCTATAATATAAAAAAGGACAATTCTTTGACATACTTCAATTTCCATTTATTATTTAACAAACTCATTATAACAAAAAGAATCTTGATGATTTCAAGATTCTTACTTATTTTTCTATCTTACACTTCTTTAATACAAAGTATCTGCACTGATATGCGCATTCATTTTGAATATATGTATCTTTATTGTTAATATCATTTAGTTCTCTATAGATGTGATTGGTTTTATCGCAAAAACCTTTTAAGCGTAACTTACCATAAGCCCAATCACCTACAATATAATCAAATGGATCAAAATAATCAGTTAATTTTTCCTCGATTGCCGATAAATCAAAACCATTTTTATAATCTTCTATTATTTCGTATTCTTTTTCATGAATTGTAATTTTTTTCATAGAACACATCCTTTTTAACATTATAACATTTTTTATGAAATTGGGATAGATAAATTCGAATCTGTAGTAACTCCGTTTAAATAATAATTAGGAACAGTTCCTTGAACTAATTTTAGTGCGACTGGTACATTCATTTCTACCGTCATTCGTTTCGATGCGAATGGTAATATCACTTGCTCCGTTACTTGTACATAAACTGAAACTTCCACTAAAGCATTATTGATGCCATAGTTAGTTACCTTAGTTTTTACATCTGATATAATGTCGCCAATTAAATTTAATTTTACCGGAACTTTTGGACCAATATTTGTCAGAATAGGATTGTTAAATATAATTCCAGAAGGAATTTCAAATATAATACCTTTTTTTACTTTCTTACTATCATATAATTCTGCAGATAAATTTAAATCTTCAATTTCTCCATTTTCTACTTTGGTTAAATAATTACTGACTTTTTCAGTTACTAAACCTACCATCCTATTAACTTGAATTGGATTTAAATCAATTGTTTTAATATCATTATTAGCATCTCTTGTAATTAAAAATAAATCTTCAATAGATATTTTATCCGTTACTTCAGTAGATACTGATTGACGAATTACTTGTGTTGCCATTCTTCCTACTTGTAGTTCTGCATATTCCATTAAAATAGGTGTTACTTTCTGGCTTAAAAAGTGGAAAGCAAAAATCATTACAATGATAAAACCGATAGATGAAATTACAATTATATTTATTTTAGAACATCCATGATGTCTTTTTTTTAAATGAATTTTTTTGCGCATATCATCACCAGTACATTTTATGTATAAAATTAACTTGTTATTTCATACTATAAATGGTGATTTTATGAAAGATATGATGAGCAGTCCCGTTATTGTAGGAAAATTAAATCATACGTTAGCTGAAATTGCTAGTATTATGAAACAACATGATATTGGATTTTTACCAATTGCCAAAGAAAACAAAATCGTAGGTGTGATTACAGATCGTGATTTAGTCATTGAAGCATTAGCAAATCGTGCAACAGCAAACACTACTGTTGAAAATTATATTACTCATCGAATTATTTCTATCGATATTCACAAAGATATAAATGATGTATTAGAAAGTATGAGGAATTATCAAGTAAAGAGAATTCTTGTAACTGATGCACAAAAAATTGTAGGTGTTATCGCAACGAGTGATCTTTTATATCATTATCATGATAGCCAATCACTAATAAAAACATTGAAAGAAATTGACCAAATTCGTGTATCTACAACTCAAGATAATTTAGAAATTGATTCATTTTATCTATAAAACTATAACCCTTCTTTTCAAGTATCATATATTATTTTAGGAGGGATTCAATGTTCAACTTTTCAGATAATTTTTTTAATAAAGTAGAAAAGAAAACAAATGTAGGTAAAGATAAAATTTTAGAACTAGCTAATAAATTACAACAAAATGATTTAAAAAATGAAAATACACTTCGTGAAATTATTCAGGAGTTAGGACAAATGACTGGGAAAAATGTGACCAAAGAAAAAGAAGACAAAATTGTGAATGCGGTCATTAATGATCAAGTACCAAAAGATTTAGATAAATTTATATAAAAACTGATTGCATACTTCAATCAGTTTTTTATTTATGATCTTTTTTTAGTTTTTAAGCATATACCTATTTATTGTTACATATAGTGTAATGAATTATGGAAAGTAGGGATTATATGGAAAAAATAGATATCATCAAAAGTATTACAGAACGAACTGGTGGAGATGTTTATTTAGGTGTTGTTGGTGCAGTTAGAACCGGAAAATCAACCTTTATTAAAAAAGTAATTGAAAACCTAGTTGTTCCTAATATTGAAGATGAGTATGAAAGAAAACGTGCTTTGGATGAAATTCCACAGAGTGCACAAGGAAAGACGATTATGACAACGGAACCAAAATTTGTTCCTAGCAATGCTGCAAATATACAAATTGATGAATTTACATCTAGTATCCGTTTAGTCGATTGCGTGGGATACGTAATTCCAGGAGTCAAAGGCTATGAAGATGAAAATGGGCCACGTATGGTTAAATGCCCATGGTATGATGATGAAATACCATTTGTAGAAGCAGCAGAAATAGGTACCGAAAAGGTCATTCGTGATCATTCGTCTATTGGTATTGTAGTCACAACAGATGGATCATTTGGAGAAATTGCTAGAAATAACTATGTAGAAGCAGAAGAACGTGTAGTAAATGAACTAAAAGAAATTGGAAAACCATTTATAGTTGTTCTTAATTCCAGTCATCCAATGTTACCAGAAACTGAACGATTAGCAGAAAAGTTGCAAGAAACTTATCAAGTACCTGTTTTACCAATTAGTGTAGAAAATATGACTGAACGTGATATTTATACTATTCTAAGAGAAGCATTGTACGAATTCCCAGTATTAGAGGTAAATATTAGTATGCCAGAATGGATTGCATGTCTATCTCCAAATAATTGGCTCAAAAAAATATATATTGAAAAAATTCGTGAAAGTGTAACAGAAATTGACAAATTAAGAGATATCGAAACAATTACAAACCATTTTACCGATTGCGAATATATTAGTAAAGCATACTTATCTGATGTAAATACATCTACTGGTGTTGTTACTGTTACACTACAAGCACCAAATGACCTCTATAACAAAATTTTAAAAGAAATTATAGGAATTGATGTCGGTAACCGTGCCGAGTTGTTGAAATTATTTCAAGATTACCAAGAAGCAAAACAAGAATATGATCAAATTAAGTCTGCTTTAAAAATGGTAAAACAAACAGGTTATGGAGTTGCATCACCTAGTTTATCGGATATGAAATTAGATACACCAGAAATCATTAAACAAGGTAGTAGATATGGAATTAAGTTAAAAGCAGTAGCACCTTCTATTCACATGATTCGTGTAGATGTTGAATCCACTTTTGAACCAATTATCGGTTCTGAAATACAAAGTAAAGAATTAATTGATTATCTCATGAAAGATTCTGATACCGATCCTGACAATATTTGGAAAAGTGAAATTTTTGGTAGAAGTTTAGATGTAATCGTAAAAGAAGGTATTCAAGCTAAATTGTCATTATTACCTGAAAATGTTAGATTTAAATTACAAACTACATTATCAAAATTAGTTAATAAAGGATCAGGTAATTTATTTGCGATTGTATTATAAAAAAAAGCAATAATTTGCTTTTTTTATTTTTGGTGAGGTAAATTTTCTATTTTTATATGTTTCAATTGTTCTTGCATATTAGCTTTTAATAATTGTACAGCTTCTGGGGTCATATATTTAAAGGCCCATGTATAATATTTTAAGCCTCTATACTGATTGCAAGAAAGTATCAGTCGATCAATTGCAAGAGCTCTTCTTTGATCATCAAATTTAAATGCAACATATAAATTATAATTCATTTTGTTAATAAATGAGATGGTATTGGGATCTGCTTCTACTTTTACTTTCTCTATTTGTAGACCAGCTGGTTTTAAAATAGTCTTACCATCTTCTGCATAAATTGGTTTTTCAAGATAATCAACTGCAACATCTACTAACTCTTCCATATTATTACTCTCCTTTATTTTTAAATTGAAGAACAATTGGTGTTCCTTCAAAATCAAAAGACTCTCTAATTTTATTTTCTAAATATCGTTCATATGAAAAATGAACTAGTCCTTTACTATTAACTTGAATCTGAAATGTTGGTGGGCATGTACTTACCTGTGTTGAAAAATAGATCTTAAGTCGTTTCCCTCTAAATGATGGAGGTAAATTAAGATTATAAGCATCCATAATGACATCGTTTAATACATTGGTTTTAATTTCTCTTTTACTATTTTCATATACTTTAATTACTTCTGGCAGTAATGTATGAATACGTTTCCTTGTAAGCGCAGACAAATATACAATAGGCACATAAGTTAAAAATTGAAATTCTGAACGAATTTTCTTTGTAAATTGTTTCATTTCTTCATCTTTATTTTCAATCGTATCCCATTTATTCACAACAATAACAATTGCTTTTCCTGCATCTAATGCATAACTTGCAATATGCTTATCATGTTCAATAATACCTTCTTCTGCATTAATAACTAATACACAAACATCAGAACGGTCTATTGCTTTCATAGAGCGTAATAAACTGTATTTTTCGATTTTTTCATACACTTTTCCTTTTTTACGCATCCCAGCAGTATCTATTACAACAAATGGACTGCCATGATAAGTAAAAGGGGTATCAATAGAATCACGTGTGGTTCCAGCTACATTACTGACAATAACTCTTTCCTCATTCAAAATAGCATTGACCAAACTACTTTTACCAACATTTGGTCTACCTATAATAGAAAATTGAATGGTTCCTTCTTCATATGGTTCTTCTTCATATGCGTGGAAATCTTTTGTAATTTCGTCTAACAACTCAGTTATTCCAATATTTTGTTCCCCACTAACCGCTATATAATGTTCAAATCCTAATTCATAAAAATCATAAAAATAATCCTTTGATTGTTTACTATCTACTTTATTTAAAACAACAATTACTTTTTTATTGGTTTTTAAAAGCATGTTTTTTACAATCAAATCATTATGGGTAATACCTTCTTTAGTGTCTACTACAAAAAGAATTACATCAGCTTCATCTACAGCTAACTGTGCTTGTAATTTTATTTCCTGATTGAATGTTTCATTTCCACCATCAATTCCACCGGTATCAATCAAATGAAATTGATAGGAATTATACTTCACATTTCCGTATACACGATCACGTGTTACGCCTGGTGTATCTTCAATAATAGAAATTTTTTTACCTACTAAGCGATTAAAAATTGTTGACTTTCCTACATTTGGTCTTCCAACAAGTGCAACCACCGGTTTTTTCATTTTACCACCTCTTTTTCTGATTGTATTATAACATATCTGAATCATGTTCTACAAATGAATACCATTATGAATAATTTGATCTGTATCTTCTTCATAATACAAAGTTGCATATTCTAATAACTTTCCAATTTCTATTTCATTTAATTTTTTTTTGGGGTATGCGAACCATTTATTATGATACCATATCATATCAAAATCTTCATGATTAAGAAATATATACTCATCTAGTTCAAACAAAATCGGTATTGAATGAATACAAATTCGCATATCAACTTGGTAATCATCATAAACATAATAATCTAATTCTTCTCTTTGCATTTCTATAATCAAGCCATAGTGAGAATCTGCATATATATCAATGACATAATATCCACTAATATCAATTTTATATTGATTATGTAATTTTAAAAATAAACTTCTAAAATATTCTTCTAATTCATCTCTATTTTCTAAATCAAGATCGGGGATCTGTAAGTTGTTCAAAAAAAGAATCAAGTTTGACTCATCATATAGAATAAGCTTCATACAATCACCTAAATTATTGTATGTAATCAGCTTTCATTTGCGACTTATCAAATGATTCTCTCTATCTTTTCTAAGACTTCTATTTTACCAGTTTTTGTGATATTAGAAAATACAATAAAATCATCTCCAACCACTAAATCTAACTCATTTAATAGCATACTTCTTTGCGATTGTTGTTTTGTAATACCTATCTTATCAGATTTGGTTGCAATAATAGTTACAGGTATTTTATAATGTTTTAAAAATTCATACATTAATATATCATCACTACTTGGTTTATGGCGAAAATCAATTAGCATAAAGACCTGTTTTAAATTTTCTCGATTTGTCAAATAATCTTCCATCATTAAACCAAATTTTTTCTTTTTGCTGCGGCCTAAATTCGCAAAACCATAGCCAGGAGCATCTACTAAATAAAATGTATCATTAATTAAATAAAAATTAATTGTTTGCGTTTTCCCAGGAGTAGAAGAAGTTCGTGCAAAGTTTTTACGATTAATTAATGTATTAATAAAACTACTCTTTCCTACGTTAGAACGACCAACCAGTAGAAATTCTGGTTTATTATCAGTTGGATATTGGCTACGCCTTACGGCACTAATTGTCAAATCAACAGAATTTATTTTCATTTTACCACCTTGCTTTTATCCTTCAAACGAAACAAATTATAACATGATATGATATTGTTGTCAAAATCATATCTTTCCATGTCACCATGTTCCGCATTGCTTGATGCATCTAGTTCTTGATTATTTCAGTTGTTGTCCCTTTTGGTTTCCACAGTTGCCGTTTACAAAACAATTAATGCATCCTACAATATTATCGTTATCTGCTCCTATCGCATTAAAAGCAAATTGAACAATAGCCACTACAAAGAAGATAATTACAGCTGCTAGTATACGACGAATAAAACGACTTTGAGATTCTTTCATTTGTTTTTCATCGCTTGAAATAACCGCTCTTGTAAAGTCAACCATACCCATTAAAATCAAAACAATAGGAACAATAATTTTAAACAACTTGATTATGTTGCTAATAAAGATTGGAAGTGCCATAGGTATATCTTTCATATTACAGGCATTGTTTTCAGTAGCAGTTACTTTATTATGAATGTTCTTATCATTCGATGAAGTACTTTCCTCTGTCTTTTCATCGCTTTGTGAATAAAAATTACAATCATCTGGATAATCACATGATTTTTCTGTGACATCTAATTGTGTATATGGCATTCCATCTCCCATGTATTTTGTCACATAAGTTCCATCTGTATTACTGGTATATACAGGAATACAAGAGAGCATTCCTTCGTTTTCGTAACCTGGTCGAACTAAAACATTTAAGCTCACAAGACAGCCATCATCTGTTGTATTACATGATAAATCTATCTCATTTTCCTTACCATTATTATCTACATAATATAAACGATTAAGCCCATTTGTATCATTTAGATACGTTGTTTTTAATTGATACTGCAATGTACGATTATTCATTGAATCGTTATAACTACATGTTAATTGATATGCAGAAATTCTCATGGATCCCATAAAAAACAAAATACTTAAATAGGTCATCCATTTCATTATTCTATATATTTTTTTCATAATCTAACTCCCTTTGATAAATACATCTTTATTATATATGATTTTTAAAATAATATCAATATTTCCTTTAAAAAGTGTACATGGGCTTATGATTCATATTGTCAAAGATTCCAATATATCTGTTATAAAGCACAAAGCTATTTTTGAATCAAGTAAAATACCAATTTTTATAAGTCTACAGATACTCCAATAGGTGATTTTCATGTTCTTTTAAAGAAACTTTGTATATATTATATCTGTACAAGAATATCTTTAATTTGTAGCAATGAATCTATGTTGCAATACTACTAGGTGAAAGAAAAAGAGAAAAATAATATTTCTCTTTTATATAACTATTTTGTTTTTATGTTATCTACATTTGGCGTTCACATTATTATCTTGTTCCTTTTGTTTGATTATTATAAATACTCTTTTAATACTTCGACGCTACGTTCTTGCATGGAAACATATTCATTAATAATGTTAGAAACTTCTTCATCAATTTCTTTTTTATTTAAGATTTTCTTCCCTTCGATAATACCCATATTGACTCCATTCAATAATAATTCAGCAATTTTAGAATCACTATGGTCTGTCATCGTTTTCATTTCAACTCCATACCAAGTCATCATCTTGTTCATGGCGCTTGTTTTATGAGGTTCACCATTATTATATTTTGGATATACTTCCTCAATACGTTCAGCAATTTTTTTATACTGTGCATATTCTGTATCCAAAACTTCTTTCAAATTGTCATCTTCGACTTTGTCTAATACAAAATGCAAAGCATCCATACCCATACAAGCCCCTTTATGAATTTCATCTAATGCATTAATGTTTTCTTCCATATATTTTCCTCCTACTATAATATGGAACATTACTTTGCAATTTATACAAGATTGATAAAATATTTTATCCTAAATACTGAATTAAAATATTTACTACTGGATTAGAAAAATAAGAAATAGAATCAGTTAAAGAAAGTTCGGGTGTATTTAAATATAATGTTTGTTTAGATAAATTCACAAGTTCAAATATTTCGTTTGGATTATTTACTATAAACATTCCTTGTCCAAATATTATTTTATTTTTCTCATTTGTATACCAACTACTACCACCTGCATATATTGTTTGATCGATGATTTTTCTAAATCCAATGGATATTAAATCTGTGTTGGGATCAAAATTAGTATCTGATTTAATATATCCATAAACTGTAAAATCAATACGGTACATCCCACCTTTTGAAAATTGTATTGTATACATATTTGGATCTATCGTACATAACTGAGTATTATCCATTGCTACCCTAGAAATTGGAAGACGTGCACTAGACGGAACAACGTAACCATCAGAAGTATTATTGTTGAAAGTCACTAAATAAGCGACTCCAATTTCGTATGGCCCTGCGGGACCAGTAGGTAACGTATAAAAGTGGCACATCACCACTTATACTAATTTTTGTTCATGTAATATACATTCATTGTTAATTGTTTTAACTTTTAAAAAATTTAATTTTTCTATTACAGATAGCTCAAATTCATTGATTGTATAGGAATTAATTTTTACAATATGATATCCGTTTTTTTCTTTATTCTTTATAAACTTTCTTATCGCATGGAGTATTTTATCCATAGTATCTTTATTCTGATATTCATTTTTTAGTACAATAGAATTAATTGAAAGATAGTAATTTTTTTTATTAAGACTATAGCTTACAATATCTTCTTTTTTAATGGTATCATACATTGTTTTTGAATTCATGATTGTATCATAAACATCTTTTTTTAGGCTTAAAATATTAATATACCCAATGATTTTATTTTGGTCTTTTACTAATATATAACTTTGTTTTTCTTGTTGATAAATTTTTTTTATCGTTTCAAAATCCCAACAATTTTTTGAATCATAATATTGCTTATCCAAATCATATATTTCCCTTAATGTACCCATTGATATATTTTTTCTGTTAACAGTATATACATTATTTCTTCTTAAAAATTTAATATAACTATAATTCAATATACATATATTTAAAAATGCTATAGTAAAATCAGAAAAAGCCAAGGCATAATTGAAATAATATAAATCATAGATAATCCACATGGTATTAGATATAATTCCACAGATTACAACAGTATTCTTACTTTTTAATATACCATATCCATCAATAATACTAGCAAGAATTGGTATAATCATTAGAAAAGAGTTTTCAGAAATAAAAGCAATTAAAATATAAACTGGAATTGTAATTAAAAAAATATATTTATCTTTATCGGTTATGCAATAACCCATTTCTTTCACAGCTTCAAACATACTGACAAAAAATCCTGCCCATGCTCCTAACAATAAGTAATTAATGCAGTAAAAGACAGAAGATATGAATTGGAACAATATAATTTTATTAATACGTTTACAAAAATAACTAGCAAAGAAAAATAACCAAGCTACAATACCTAAAATTTGTGCAATAATATATATTTTCATATCATTTTGTAATATATAATCCTTTCTAAACTGATTTTATTATAACATAATATATAGTAAATTGAATAAAATTTTAATAAAATTGGGAGGATATGTATGAAAATAATCGCACATTTTCAAAAAAATGGAATGACCATTCAAAGAGTAATTCAAATTTTATTAAAAGAATATTACATGAGTAACAATAATGAAAAACGAAAGGAGATATCTTAAATAGAATGTATGACAATTTTATGAATCAGGTCAAAAAACTAGATGTCATTATTTATGCCCGCTTATCAAAAGAAGAAGAAGGAAAAACCGAAAAAGAACAAAGTCAAAGCATTCAAAATCAAATTGAAATTTGCCGTGAATTTATTGAAGAAGAAAGGCAAGAATATTCTGATATTGAATATCGTATACTTGATTCATTGTATGATGATGGAATCTCCGGAACAACTTTTAATCGAAATAGTTTTAACAAAGTAATAAAAATACTAGAAGCTAAAAAAGCTAATATGTTGATTACAAAAGATTTATCAAGATTGGGGAGGGAACATATTAATGCAGATAACTATATAGAAAAATGGTTTCCTGAAAGAAATATTCGATATGTAGCTATTTTAGATGGAGTAGATACTTACATGCAAGATAATGTGAATAATGATATTACCCCTATCAAAAACTGGATGAATGAAATGTATGCCAAGAATACTTCTAAAGCAATTAAAAGAACTTTTAAAACAAAACGGAACAAAGGATTATGGACAGGTGGAGAACCGCCTTTAGGCTACATTGTTGATCCTCAACAAAAAGGAAAAATTATAATAGATACAAATACCGCAGAGATAGTAAAAAAAATTTTTTATTTAGCTAAAGAAGGAAAAAAAGAAAAAGAAATCGCAACTATTTTAATGACTGAAAGAATTCCAATTCCTACAATATTAAAAGGAAATAAACGACACCTAAATCAAAAATTAATGAATATATGGTCTAGGCGTACCATACGAACAATATTGCAAAATGAAATGTATCTCGGTCATATGGTGCAAGGGAAAACAATAAAATTAAATTTTAAATCGAATAAGAAAATTTATTTGCCGCCCAAAGATTGGATCAAGATAAAATATACCCATGAACCAATTATTGATCAACAAACTTTTGATATTGTACAATCACTTATCAAATCGAATAAAAATATAACACAAAATTCTTATCCATTTTTATTAAAAGGCATGATAAAATGTGCAGAATGTAATCATACTATAGGAATACAACATTATAAAAATAGAAACATAAATTACACAATTTGTAACTATTATCGAAAATATGGGAAAAAACAAAATCTTTGTACCGCACACAGGCAAAATTATAATGAATTAGAAAAGTTAGTATTAAAAAATATACAAAATGAATGTTTAAAATACATTGATCAAACCAATTTTATTGACTTGTTAAAACATGCACACCAAGAAAAATACCAATATAGTGAAATAAAATTAAAAATAGAAAAATGTTATCATAATATGCATGTATATACGAATCAAATGGATCTCATTTATGAAGATAAAATAAAAGAAATTATTAGTGAAGAACAATATTTAAGATTTATTCAAAAGAAGCAAGAATGTCTAGAAATAGAAAAATATAAGCTAGAGCAATACCAAAAAGAATTAGAAACAATTGAGCAAAATATTCAGATAGAACCAGACTATACAAAAATTATTAATGAATTTCTATCATTGAAAAATCCAAGCAAATTATTAATTACAGAATTAATTGACTCAATTTATTTGCAGGAAGATGGAACAATACATATTTATTACAAAATAAAAAATCCTCTTCAAGATTAAAGAAAACACCGTTTGCCACTTTGAACCTTAACCAGTTGCACCTGTTGGGCCTGTTGGACCCATTTCGCCTGGCAAACCATCTAATCCTGGAATACCTTGTACTCCTTGTGGTCCACGTAATCCTGGAATTCCTTGCTCTCCTTGTGGGCCTGGCTCCCCTTGTGGTCCTCTAATAACCCCTACATCTTGCCATGTTTTCGTTTCTGGAGACCATACGTATAAATTAGAATCTACTAAATAGGAATCTCCCGCACTACCTGTTGGATGTGCTGTATTTAATTGTCCAATATCGTCATAAGAGCCTAAAATTGTTACACTTGTTCCAGCTGGTCCTGTTGGACCTATAGGGCCTGGTTCTCCCGGTATACCACGTGGAATTGTAAAAGTTAAAATATGTTCATCTCCACTACCCGTATCCGTAATTGCTGCATCTTCTTCAGATGCGCTTGTAATCACATCTCCTATTACAATAGTTGGCGATGCACCTGTTTTCCCTTGTGGTCCAGCTGGTCCCATAGGGCCTGTTGGGCCTGGTTCTCCTTGCATACCAGCAGGTCCTTGTATCCCTTCTAATCCTATTGGACCTGTTGGGCCTGTTGGACCTACAATACCTGTTTGTATATAAAACCCTGAAGGTTTACAAGTGGCACTTTTCTCTATTTGTTCTAGTGCTTTTTTAATATTTCCACCACACGGGTTCTTTTTACATGGAAACATAGTGATTCTCCTTTCTACTTTAGCGTATGCAAAAAAAACTTTTACAATTAATGTAAAAGTCTTTATTTTAATGATCTATGATATTTCAAATACGATTGCAATTCCATGAATGATAAAATCGAAAAATTTACTAACTACTAAACTGTTTCATTTT
>CANQAF010000025.1 GCA_947588975.1 uncultured Bacilli bacterium | reverse complement strand
TAATATTGTATTTGAGAAAATGCTTCATAAACATTATCTTCAAATGCACCACGTCTAGCCTTTTCAATACTATTTGTTACAACAGGAACCACAATCAATCCTATTAAAGAAATAACGATGATTACCCCTAACAATTCAATTAATGTAAATCCTTTTTTCTTCATTTTATTCTCCTTACTTACCAAAATATCCTCTCATATTTTCCTCTATTTTATTATAACAAAAAAAGAAGCTTAATTGCAAGCTTCAATGTATATAATTTATTTTTATTTAAACAGTTTGTATGTTGCAGTTTTATTCTTGACAGTTTATTTGCTCTTCTAACAAATGAATCAAATCATCCTCTAATACATGTAAATCATTAGGACTCATGAATAATATAACAGAGCCTTGATGTGCAACAAGACGTTGAGCATCTTTCATGTTAATTTCTGAACCATGTGTTAACTTTTCAATAATTAATTGACTTGTTACTCCCTCAAAATCTTCTTGTTTTTCACGTGCAGGATGAATTTCTAAAACATAAGAATAATCTGCAATATTCATTGCTGAAGCTAAATCTTCTGCAAATTCTTGGGTACGAGAAAATGTATGTGGTTGAAAAACAGTAATAATCTGCTTATTTGGATATTTTTGTTTTACAGCTTTAATAGTAGCTTTTACTTCATTTGGATGATGTGCATAATCATCTATAATGATTGTATCTCCTACAACTGTTTCAGAAAATCTTCTACGAGCGCCTACAAATGTTTTAAATGCTTTTGCGACTTCTTTTGCTTCTAAACGTTCATAATAACATGTAGCAATCACAGCAAGGGCATCTAATAGCATATGTTTTCCATAAATTGGTAGATCAAAAAAGCCATAATAATTACCTTCAATTGTTACTTCAAAACTAGTACCATCTTCTTTATACTCAACATTATTTGCAATAATATCATTGTCGTCATCTAGCCCATAATAGAAAATAGGTGGATGGATCTCTAATGAATGTGTATAAGGATCGTCTCCGCATGCAATTACCATCTTTTCAGCTTTATTTGCATAAGACTGGTAGGCATCAATCACATCATTGATATCTTTAAAATAATCAACATGATCTAAATCGATATTTGTAATAATTGCATATGTTGGTGTATACTCTAAAAAATGTCTACGATATTCACAAGATTCTAGTACAAAATATTCATTATCAGGTGATGCAAAACCAGTTCCATCACCAATTAAATAATTTGCTCCCTTTAACTCACTCATCACATGCGATAACATAGCAGATGTCGTTGTTTTTCCATGACATCCAGCAACACAGATCGTTTTAAATTTTTTTGTTAAATTACCGACCATTTCAGAATACGTATATACTGGTAAATTCATATCAATTGCACGTGCTACTTCAGGATGATCATCTCCAAAAGATGCACCGCGGATAATTTTCATACCTTCTTGTATATTATTTTCTGAAAATGGCAAAATTGGAATTCCTAATTCATGTAACCCTTTTTCTGTAAACAATGTTTCTTCTACATCACTACCTTGTACTTCATAGCCTAATTCATGCATAATTTGTGCAAGAGCACTCATTCCAGACCCTTTGATTCCAATAAAATGATACATAATTTCCCTCCCCTATACCAATAAATTAATTATAAATGGACCTAATATTAATAATAAAATAAGTGGTACTATAAATAAAACAGAAATAATGCTAATTTTGTTTGGTATTTTAGCCATTTCGCCTTTTATCGCCAAAATTTGCTTATCGCGTAAAAAATCAATTTGATTATACATTGTATCAATAATACTATTTCCAAATACACTTGTTTGTGTAATATTTAAAATAATATTATTTATTGTTTCAGATGGAATTCTTTTTTTCATATCTTCTAATGCTTCCATTAATGATTTTCCAAATTTAATTTCAAACAATGTTTTTTTAAATTCTCGAGAAATTTCAGAATCTACATTAAATACTGTCATTTCTAATGCGCTTTCTAAGTTTCTTCCAGATTCTAATGTAAGCGTTAAAATTTCAAAAAAATGCAACGCTTCTCTATCTAATTTTTGTGTTCTTATTTTCCTTGGACGAACTAAAGTCATATAACCAAACAAATAATAATACAAAATAGTAATTAAAGGTGCAAATAAATATCCCATCTGAATCGTCGAAAGTGACAATATAAATACTAGAATAGATGTCAAAATACGAATATTCATATATGTAATTGCATCATATTTTACTTCATCTCCAAGCAATAACAGTTGAGATTCTACTTTCTCAATTTCTTGATCAGAATAAATACGACGTGTTAAATTATGGTTCATTTTTTCACATCCTTACTTTCATGACTTTACGAACTACAATAATATATCCAATATAAATGAATAATATAATTCCACATAATAGTAACCCTATTGGTGTAGAATACATTGCAGTAAAATAACTTGGATTTAATAAACTAATGAATAAAATAAATAATGGTGGTACTAAGAATAAAACATAAACAATAATTTTAGAACTTCCTGTTAAAGACGCTAATTCTAATCTTAATTTTTTCTTATTGAATAAAGAACGTTCAATAGATGTAAATACTTTTATAATATTTCCACCTGTTCGATTTAAAATGGACAAAGAAGCAGTTAAATAAGTAACTTCTTCTAGTTGAATACGTTTTGAAAAACGTTTAAATGTTTCTTCTATCGAAATTCCAAATGACAATTCCAATAACATTTTTTTAAATTCCTCAGCAATAGGGCCATTTAATTCTTTTGTAACTAAATCAATTGCCTGTGTAATACTTCTTCCCGATTTAAAAGCATTATTCATAATGATAATTGCCTGTAATAAATCGTTTTCCAATTGATTACGATAGAGTTTATACTTAGAAAAATAAAGTAAATCTGGTAAATAGAATCCAAAAATAAATGGTAATAGTAATTCATAACTTACAAATACATGTCGCTCAAATGCCATTGTAAAAATTGCAATGAAAATAAACCCAATTCCAGAAAGTAACTTTGTTGCAACCGCATCCATACCACTTTGATAAAATGGACGATATAATGGAATATATTTATCATAATGTTTACTATATTTTTGTAAAAATACTGACTTTTGTAATAAGTTGGAAACAGTCATATTTGTTTTATGACAAAATTGAATTACCTTTTCTACAATGGAAATAGAATGATCTTTTAAACCACGAATACTATAAGGCGAAAGTCTACGTTCTAAACGAAGACTACGTTGATAACGAACCCACCAAAAAATCAATAATAAGATTCCAATCACGACTGTCAATTGAATCATAAAAAGTGGTAATTGTTGATTTTTTACTATGTTAAGAGAAATTGTTTGGGTTGTAGTATTTCCAGCTTGATCTGCCACTGTATACACAATTTGTCGTGTACCAGTATGCAAAAGATCAATATCAGATGCATTATAAGTTACTTGATTTGTAATATCTCCATCTTGTTCATCATATGCAACAATATACTGATTCATATCTATTACAGTACCTTTTTTTTGTTTTTCAATAGTAAGTATATTTCCCTCTTTTAAATGAATTACAGGGCTATCCATATCAATATGATAAAGTCCACTTTCTATTGTTTCAATCGTTCTACCATGATATTCTGTCACAACAACTTGATAAGTACCAGTATCATCCAACAAAATTTCACTTGTTTTGTTTCCACTTACTTCATATGTTTCAAATGGCTCCCCATTTTTCATCACATTATATGTATAACGAGAAGTAGAAGACGAAGGTGTATACGAAAAAGAAAGTACTTGATTGGTTGCTTCTAACTGTTCATATAATGAAAAACCATTATTATCTTTCATATTATCACCTATTTTCAAATATATCTTTTAAGGTATCAATTCCACGACTCAACATTTTTTCATATACGTTTGGTACATAGTCATGTAATAAAAATTCTCCTATGACTTCTCCATTTTCTAAAATTCCCGTTTGAATAAATGAGAAAATTTCTTTTACAATGATACTATCTTGATCAAACCCAGTAACCTCACAAATGCTTGTAATTTTTCGCTTTCCATCAGATAGTCTTTGAATATGAATGACAATATCAATTGCATTTTCTATATATTCGCGAATTGCTTTAACTGGAATTTCCATTCCTGCCATCAAAATCATAGTTTCTAAACGATTTAAAGCATCTACAGGAGAATTGGCGTGCATAGTTGTCAAGCTACCGTTATGCCCAGTATTCATAGCCTGTAGCATATCGAATGCTTCTTTTCCACGTACTTCTCCAACAATAATACGATCAGGTCTCATACGCAAAGAATTTAAAACCAAATCACGAATGGTAACTTCTCCTTGTCCTTCATAATTGGTAAGACGTGTTTCCAATGAAATGACATGCTCCTGCTCTAACTTTAATTCAGCAGCGTCTTCAATAGTAATAATACGTTCATTTTTCCCGATAAAAGAAGATAAAACGTTAAGCAAAGTAGTTTTACCACCACCTGTTCCACCACAGATGATAATATTTAATTTTGCTTGTACACATGCTTCTAAGAAACGTGCCATATATGGAGTTAAAGCACCACTACGTAAGAAATCATCAATATTAGCAAGTTCTTCTTTAAATTTACGAATAGTGAGAACAGGTCCTTTTAAAGAAAGCGGTGGAATAACTGCATTCAAACGAGATCCATCCGCAAGACGAGCATCGACCATTGGATTTGCTGTATCAATCGTTCTACCAATCGGTTGAATCATACGCTGAATTGTACGAATAATATGATCATCGTTAATAAATGAAACACTATCATCTTTGATCACTTGTCCATCTAATTCAATATAAATTTCATTGGTTCCATTAACCATAATTTCTGTAATTTGTTTATCATCTAATAATTCTGTTAAAGGCCCATAGCCACTGATTTCATTATCAATCAAATTATAGATATAATTACGTTCTACATTTGTTAAATCATAGCCTTCAATAGTTTTATTAATTTCCGATTTTACAAATTCGTCCATCGTACCTGTTGTAGTAATATTATGGTCAATCAAGTTTTGTATAATTTTATTGCGTAATTCTTCTAATAATCCTTTATTAGGGAATGCATCATAATCGCGCATTTCCTGCATATTAGGATTTTCAACTCTAATGTCAAATTCTTCTTGAAATCTTCTTTCCACAGTCTCACCTACTTTTTGGAATCTTTTAATAATGCTTGTGCTAATTTTTCAAAATGTTCTATCTCTTTTTTATATTTTCTTTGAATATGAGAATCCAATGTTAAAATTTTACCATCAATCACATATTTATCAATATTTTTAATATAGAAAGAAACAGGTATCGTATAATCAATATTATCTTTTAAAATATTTTTTATATCATAAGAAGAAAAATAATTTTTTTGACGGTCACTCGCTTCATTTAAGATGATCAAATAATTCTTTTTTTCCATATCATGATAAATAGATACCATAGTTCTCATATTTTTTAAATCAACAGGATCATTTGTAATAACATATAAAATTTGGTCACTATAATCTAAATTCACTAAATTTAGTTTACTTAAATCATGACTTGTATCTACTAATATAACATCATATTTCAGTTTTACTTTTGAATAAATCACTTGTAAATATTTGCTATTAATTTTTCCAGAATTTCTGGGATCTTTAGGAGCAGAAATAACATCAATATAATCATCATATGAAATAATGTAATCATCCATATTACGGAAACGGTTATTATTTAAATCATCCATAAGTTGAAATAAATCATGGTCAGCATTTATGTTAAGTGAAACAGCTATTCCACCAGAGTAAACATCTAGATCTATAATTAAAACTTTCATTTTCTTTTTTTCATAAATACCTGCTAAATTAAGTAAAGTTGTTGTCTTCCCAGTTCCCCCTTTGACAGAAGTTACTGTTACAATTTTTGCTTGTCTCACTGCCATAATATCACTCCTCTAAATTCTTTCGTTTGGTTTTTTGTACATATATTGTATTATTACTTTCTTTAAATAAAAATGGAAAAATACGATGGACTGTTTTTGAAATAGTGATTGTAATTTGATTTTCTTCTATTTGAATATCCTGTTCATCTACTGTTTTTAAATTTAAAATTAATAATTGATTCATTTTTTCTTCTACATATGAAGAATCTAAATGTTCTATACCGTATTCAAGCGCCATATCTACAGCATGGTCTACTTTTCTTTTTTCCATATATAAATATCCAATATCAATTAGAAATCCCAGTACAAGTAGTAAAACTGGAAGTAATAGGATAAATAATACTAGAGTCTGTCCTTTATTATTCATTTTCACGAAGGATTGTTACACTTTCTTCAACTAAATAAGGATGCGGTAGTATACGATTTAATCCAGGTGTCGTAATAGAGATATTTTTAGAAACAATCAATTTAGTATAAACCTCAGTTTCTTCAAAAGTAAATTCTAATCCATTTTCAGAAACATAGCGATTTAATTGTTGTTCTTGTTTATTCTCATAAAATTCTTTAATGATATCCAAATCATTTTGCAAATGGTATTTTTCATAAATAATAGTACCAAAATCAATAGCTGCTAATACCAATAACAAAAAGACAGGTAAAATCATTACAAATTCAACGAGCGCTTGACCACTTGTTTTTTTCATATCATCACGCCTCTTTACCTTATATCAATTATAACAAAAAAAAAAGTATTACTCAATAAAAAAACGATACAAGGTATCATTTTATGGTTCAACGCATTGTCCCTCTCCAGGTTTAGAGCCTTCTACATAAACTTTTCCTACTAAAGGGCATGAGGATTTTGTCATAGAATCTTGTAGGTATCCTCCTAATAATTTTACTACACTAACAACTACAACACTAATTACCGCAATAATTAATAAATATTCGACAAGGGCTTGTCCTTTCTGATTCCATCTTGTCATAAAATCCCTCCTGCTACGATCTTTTCCTATAACCATATTATACTTTTTTCAAAAATTTGTCAAATACTTTTTGTTATGTTATATTGTTCTTGGTGATGTTATGGCAATTGAAATTGAAAATCAAAAATTATCCATCAAACCTTGTATTCATTTTTTATCACGTTTAAAAGGAATGATGTTTCAAAAGAATCAATTTGCTTATGGATTTTATTTTCCAAAATGTTCCAGTCTCCATACGTTTTTTATGAGACAATCAATCGACATTATTATGATAAATGCCAACCATCAAATTATAGCTTATTATCAAAATGTAAAACCATGGAAAATTATAAGAAATAAAAATGCAGATGCTTGTTTAGAATTTTCTACGGGAATACTCAAGAAATGTTCTATTGGAGCAACTATTTATGGATTATAAAAAGTGTTATTGAAAACACTTTTTTTATTCGTCACGATCACGAAACATAAGAACAAGTCTAAGTAAATTCATTATAGAAGAAATCAAACTTGCAACATATGTCATAGCCGCTGCGCCTAGCATACTTTTTACATTTTCTTGTTCAGGACTTGTAATCAGATCCAATTGTTCTAATTGTACTTTAGCTCTAGCAGAAGCATCAAATTCAACAGGCAAAGTCACTAATTGGAACAAAATAGTAGCAAGTAAAATTATAATACCTACCATTAAATAACCTGTAATTCCCGCAATCAAAGAGATTACAACGGCAAAATAGCCAATATAACTTACAAAATTAACAAATGGAACTAAAGCACTGCGAATTCGCATAAATGAATAATTTTCTTTATCTTGAATTGCGTGTCCACATTCATGAGCAGCTACTGAAATGGATGCAATAGAAGTTCCATGAAATACCTCTTTAGAAAGTCGTACCACTTTACGAGTTGGATCATAATGATCAGTCAATGTGCCTTCAGTTTCTACTACATAAACATCTTTTAACCCATTTTGATCTAAAATTTTACGAGCTACTTCCTGCCCTGATAATTGCTTAGAACTTTGAATAGCTTTTGTCTTAGCATAAGCAGAATTAATACGAGCTTGTGCCACTAAAACAATCACAAAACCTACAACCGCAAGTCCTATGGTTATAACATTCTCATAACCTAATGTTAAATAACTCATCATATTACCTCTTCTCTATTTCGTATATGGTACCTTCCCTTGTATCTTTTAATAGGATACCCATTTTGGATAATTCATCACGAATTTGGTCAGCCAAAACATAATTTTTATTTTCCTTTGCAAAATTTCTCTCCGCAATTTTTTGTTTGATATAAGTATCCTGTTCTATATTTACTTCTTGTTCTTGCTCTTCTAATAATCCCAGTGATAACACTGTATCAAAATTTTCAATCAAAGCAAGTTTAGTATAAGAATTAAGTTCTTCTGCCTTTATAACATCATATAAAATAGTTAATGCATTTGCAGTATTCAAATCTTGTTCCAAAGTAGATTGAAATTGAGATTGATAAGTTTGATATAAATCTTCTTGCAATTCACCCGATACATTTGCTTGAATATTTTGAATTCTACGAATTAATTTTTCATAGGTAGATGCAGCACGGTCTAAATTGTCAAAACTGAATACAAGTTGTTTACGGTAATGTGATTCTAAACAGAATAATCGATATACTAATGGATTATAGCCTTTTTCCTTTAAAAGAGATATAGTTAAAAATTCTCCTTTTGATTTACTCATTTTTCCAGTACTATCATTTAAATGTTCTCCATGGCACCAATAACGACACCATGAATGGCCCAAATAAGCTTCACTTTGCGCGATTTCATTGGTATGATGTGGAAAAATATTATCCACTCCACCACAGTGAATATCTAGATATTCTCCTAAATATTTAATACTGATTCCAGAACATTCAATATGCCATCCTGGATAACCTGTTCCATATTTAGAATCCCATTTTAACTCTTGATCTTCAAATTTAGATTTTGTGAACCATAGAGCAAAATCTGCTTGATTTTTTTTACATAAATCTTCTTCTACTCCATCTCTCACGCCAACTACCATTTCATCAATTTTATGATTAGTTAATTTATAATAATCGTCCAGTTTACTAACATCAAAATAAATATTTCCACCAGATTGATATGCATATCCTTTTTCCATTAAAACATCAATCATATGTAAATAGAATTCAATAAGTGAAGTTGCTTTACAAATAATCTCTGGCTTTTTAATATGCAAATCTTCTAAATCTTGAAAAAATGCTTGTGTATAAAAATCAGCAATTTCTAATACCGTTTTATGCTCTCTTTTCGCACCTTTGACCATTTTATCTTCACCTGAGTCAGAATCACTGCTTAAATGTCCAACATCGGTAATATTCATAACACGTTTGACAGGATAACCAACATATCGTAATGTTTTTTCTAAAATATCTTCAAAAATGTAAGTGCGAAGATTACCTATATGTGCATAATGATACACAGTTGGCCCACATGTATACATTTTTACTTCTGAAGAATCATGTGGAATAAAGTCTTCCACTTGCCTTGTTAATGTATTATAAAGTTTCATAAAATCACCTTTCTTAGATATTATATCATAATTCATATTTATTGAAAAGAAAACTTCATATATTATACTATAAGATTTCTTGACAAAAAATTAACGTTTTTAAACGAAATTTTTTTAATTTTCTTGCATATTATATAGTAATATGTTATGATATAAAAGTCTAAATGACATGGACCCTTAGCTCAGTTGGTTAGAGCATCCGGCTCATAACCGGACGGTCGATGGTTCGAGTCCATCAGGGTCCACCACTATGCAGGTGTGGCGAAATTGGCAGACGCGCTAGACTTAGGATCTAGTGCCTTACGGCATGGGGGTTCAAGTCCCTTCACCTGCACCAGATTGATACCAAACTCGGAAAATTCGAGTAAAAATAGAAAACGTACTTGATAAAAGTGCGTTTTTGTGTTATTATGAATATGTCAAGGAGATTTGCATAAAATTAAAAAGGATACATTTGATTGGGCTAATCAAATGCAATCCCTGATTTAGGATAGCATCTGAAATCAACAAATGTTGAAATCAGATGCTTTTGCTATTTTAGAAGTAAAATAATTACGACTAAGAATAGGAGTAATATTATAATAAATTGAGAAAATTCTCTTTTTGTCATAAATATCACCACCTTTCTTTTATCATTTGATAAATAGAAAGGGAAAGCATCTGATATATTCCAAATGTATCCACTAATATTATATCAAACAAATGTTCTTTGCACAATGATTTATACTAAATTTTGACAATTTAAAAAACACACTTGTATATTGACTTATCAATATGCTTAATATTAATAGGAGAAAATACTATGAATAAATATTTAAAAGTTATGTTTGGAACATCATCTGGTGCAAATAATAATTTAAAATATAAAATTGATGAAATAAATATTTCAAATAATTGGAATCCTTCAGCACAAGATCCTAAAAAAATGGGTGGATTTAATTTTAGTACAGAAGATAAGATATTAAGATGGCTAATAAGAGGGGATACATTATATGATGTAGAAATTCCTGATGATGCAGTGTTAATAGATTGTCCTAGTAAATCGGCTCCTCATGGAGTATTTAGAAGTAATAAAATAATCTTGCATAATCCTAGAAAAGTAACTGATGAAATTGCATTAGATTTATATAAAAAATCAAAGTTGCCAGCAGTTTCCTATTATAAAGCATTAGCAGGTTGTGCAATAAGAGGATATAGAAATACTTGTTTAGAAATTATCAAAGATAAAGTAAATAAAAATAATATTGATTTAGTTTTATCAGAAATTGATGATTTTGTATCTCCATTTAGGAATGATAATCCTAAAAAGGAATTACAAGTATATGAAGAAGTTATAAAAATATTAAATAAAATTAAAGATTAAAAGTTGTTATACTCCTTCCTTTAGGGCACCAGTGATGAATCTATTCTAACTTTTTCGAATGTTGATATAAAAGAGTTACCCCTTAGGTTATTTTGATACACTTTTCAAAATTCCTAGGGGGTTAATTATTTTGTCATAAACAAAATATCGTTTAGATAATATATTAATCATTATTCAAAAATTTTCTTAGTAGGCATAAATCATGTTATAATACTAATAGGTGATTTTTATGAATAAAGATAATAATTTTCCAATAAAATATGCTATATTGGAATTAAAAGAAAAGGGTGGCTATATTACTAATTATAAAGATATTGTTAGAGGGTATATTGTTTCAAAATGTTGGGTAGTTGAATCTTCTATCAAATATTTTTCAGATGGAAGTAGTAAACTTTTTCATAAAGTGATATTTCCTTATAAGGATTTAGATACTTTAAAAACATCATTACGTAATGATGATCAATATATAGGAGAAAGAGTTACCATAAATTATGATTTTAATTATAATCCTTATCCAGTTGATGTCGTTTCTAAATTGTTTGATTCTTATGAAGATGCGAAAATAATAGCCGAAGAAAAAAATCAAGAGATGAAAAATAATATTGCTTCCAAAGTTTATTTTAGTATATCAGATCCTAGATTTAAACAAACGTTATCGGCTTATGAACATGAGTTTGCAGAGCAATTAGCTATTTGTTATTTATTTGAAAAATTATCTTTATTAAAGACTGAAAATATGACTATTACAGAGGGTTTAAGTCAAAATAAAGAACTTCAATTATTAAAAAAATTGTAGATAACCTCTACACTCGCACCAGTGATGAATCTATTCTAACTTTTTCGAATGTTGATATAAAAGAGTTACCCCTTAGGCTATTTTGATACACTTTTCAAAATACTTAGGGAGTTAAATATTTTGTCAAAATAAAATATTTAATATAATTAATAAGGAAAAGAGGAATTTTGTTTATGAAAAATTATAAGGTCTATAAATTAGAATGTGCAACCAAGGATGATATTGAGTTATTAATATCCTATAAATTAGCAACTATTTTAGATTATGCTAAAGACTTACCTAAAGCAGAAATTGAGAAAATAACTAATTATATTAGAACTACTATTCCTATACAAATTGATGATTATGAGATTATTATAATCAACAACAAAAAAGTTGGATGTTTATTATTAGAAAAATATGAAGATGGTATTTTACTAAACGAATTATATCTAGATAAAAATTATAGAAAAAAAGGAATAGGTACAAATATATTAAATAATATATTAAATAATAATTCTAAAGTCTATTTATGGGTTTATAAAGAAAATACTCTTGCTTTAAATTTATACAAAAAATTAGGATTTAAAATAAAAGAAACTACTGAAACTAGATATTTTATGCAATATGACAAAAGTTGTAAATAACCTCTACCCTGCACCAGTGACGTTTCTATTCGAACTTTAAATATATTTTCAGTCTGAAATATGACTGATTTTTATTATATTAAAATCACCACATGTAATTTTGATACATGTGTCAAAATACCTAGAAGTCTTCTTTACCTAATGACAATTATTAACATATTGATTGCATTATTTAAAATAACAAAAGCTATTTTCTATGATATAAATACTTATGAAAATAAAAGTTGAAAAAAATAAAAGTTTTTCACTTTTATTTTTGGATCATATTTAATAGATTAATTTTAAATATATCTTTATCAGAATGTTCTTTTGAAACCATAACACCTTTATAGGTTACTAATTCAGATTGATGACCCTCTGATAAAATATCTTGTGGTTCTAATTTATCCAACATAATAATTTTTTCATTTTCATACACAATATAATATAATTCAATGGCACCATGTACTTTAGCAAATAATGCATCCGTTGGTAATTTTAATTTATAAGTAGTAGTATTATTTGTTTTATTAGTAGATATAACTTCTCCTAAAAATTGCCCTAATTTTAAGCTAGGATAATATTCAAAATATAGTTTTTTATATGCTAACATATTATATTTTTTTAATGAACGTTCCAATTTATGAAATTCATTTTCATTGATATAATCAAATAAATATGTTTCTTTCATATGAATATCCTCCTATCTTACTATATAATCAAATTATAGCATTCTATGTGAAAAAAGTCAAACAACATGTAAAAAAAGAGTGACTTTACACTCTTTTTATGCTTTTACTAATGTTTGAGATACTTCTAATTCTGTATCATCCACAAATGAATAAGCCATCAACATATCTTTTAACGTCTTTAATTCCATCAAACGTGTTTCTGTAGAAGCAATTGGTTCAAAATGAGTTTCTGTTTCAATATATCCTTCTTCTACTATAGTTTCACCAACAGTCTCTACTGTGCCAGATGGAACAGATTCAAAATGAGTTTCTGTTTCTTGACTATTTGGAGATGGTGATGGACTTGGTGATGATGTATAACCTTGTTCTGTAATAGTTTCATCAACAGTCTCTACTGTGCCAGATGGAGCAGATTCAAAATAACTAGAATTTCCGTTATTCATATTATTATTTAATTCTGCTCTAGCTGCTACACCTTGATTATAACTATCATGAGTATATCCAGCTAAATAACTTGGAGTTTGACTTTTTGGACTAAATGCAGCTCCATTATAACCATCAAAGAAAGCATCCGTAGCACCTTGATTAGCTTCGGCAGCATTATATGTTGCGTCGGCCCCTGTTCCAACAACAACTCCATCAGCATTTTCCAATTTATGATTTGGATCATTTTGAGCATTTTGTTCAAATTGTTGTTGTACAGCAGATTCATATTGTTGTGGTGTAACAGTTGCAGGATCTAAACCTAAGCTTTCGATTTGTTCTGTTGAAACTTGATATCCATTTGATAATGTAGTGCTTTCTTTTGATGAAGAACTATTTGTATTAGTACTTTCTTCGATTTGAGAAGCCATATCAGGATTTGCTACAAATTCAACATTTAATTCTGCTACTCTTTCGGCAATTTTTTGCTCAATTGCAACTCCAGTTAATTGTTCTATAGATGATACTAATAGTATATCTTGATCACGATATTCACGAGCAGTTGCTAATTTATCATCTAACATATCACGAAGTGAAGTTTCTGCTTGTGCTCTTTCACTTTTTGCCTTTTCTCCTTCTGGAGCAATTTCATCACATGTAAATAAATCTTCACATAAAATATGTGTAACATCTTCTGAAAGACCCTTTGGTAAAATTTCATCAGCGATTAATGCAAATCTACCAATCATTTCATAAGTAACGTGTGTATATTCTCCACGAGTATCTTCATTGATAAAATTTTCTACTAAAAATTGTTCAATAGATTTAGCAAGTTCTTTCTTAGTAGTTTTATCTTCTTCGACATTATAATTTGCAATTAATTCTTGGAATTTCATTAAAATTTCTTTACTATCTTTATCAGCAATAAAATCATATGATAACATAGTATCAGGCGTTACTGTAAATAAATCATATGAAATTTCATTGATACTATCTTGGTAGTTATCTATAATAGATTGTGTTGTTTTATTATTATATTGTAAACGTGCATAATCCACTGGATCAATGTAGTCAATATTTGCAACTAAATATAAATCCATATATTTAGCGATATCTTTTTCTGATGAAAAATCAATACCACATGCTCTACTATTTGCAATAAATTGTGCAGAATATTCAATTAAAGATTCATTATCATTTGCATCAAACTCTAAATATTCTGGCAATATCACATCTGGTTGCACATCTTCAGTTTGTATTTTAGTTTTTGATGCACGAATATCTGTTTCTTCATTTGAATGGAAGAATGAACATCCACTTAAAATCGCAATTCCACCTAAACTAGCTAAAGATAATGATAATTTAGGGTGTTTCAAGAAGAAGATTCTTGAAACATTCCCTGTGATATTTCTACTTTCTATATTTTTCATAAATTTCAACCCTTTCTAATCCCCTGAGTTTTACTTTGTTTTTTCCTTTTTATTCCCTGTATATTCATATCCATTCTTTAATAATGTTGTATCATTATAAGTACTCCATTTTTTATCTTCTTGAATAGATGTAATATACTCTCTTTTCTTATAACTATATGTCTTTAATTCACGAGTTTCATAAACTGGTGTTTTTGTTGTTGTTTTTTCATATCCTGAAATATAATTTACTTCAGTAGTATGTTGAATTGTTTGGTATGATGAATCTACACATTTATACTCTGATAAATTTTGTGTTGATTTTTTCCATACTTTGTAGATTCTTCCAACTGTAGAAGAACAGTTAGATGAACAACTTTCGTCTACAAATCGAACAAATTCATATACATATCCATCTTTACTTGGTTTTTCGTAATGTGTTTCTAATCCAACATAAGTCCATTGAGTTCCTGCTACAGTCTCTCCAGTAGTAACATAATCATATTTATTACATACTAAGATAGTTTCTGTACCAGTATTTAATACTTTTGTTGAATAAACTGGTTTAGATTTATCAGTAGTTGTAGTTACATTATAACCAATTAATACTTTTTGTTTTGTAATTTTAGTACGAACTGATGTATATTTATCGGCTTGGACTGGTGTTTCAGAATATTCTGACCAATCACTTTCTTTCCAATAACTATTATCAATCTTCTTTACATATTCATATACATATTCTGGTTGTTTCTCTGGTTCCTTTTCTGGTTCTTTCTCTGGTTGTTTTTCTGGTTCTGGTTGTTTTTCTGGTTCTGGTTGTTTTTGTGGTTCTGGTTGCTTTTGTGGTTCTGGTTGTTTTTGTGGTGTTGAGTTTGTTGGATGAACAATTGGTGTACTGATATCAGATTTGTTTTTTTCACAAATTGCTGTTTGACAGTAATCATAACATCCCATATATACCAATAGATAATTTTCTTGATTAGTACATTTTAGATTTACTTTCATTACGAATTCAGTTTCGTATTTTGTGATTTCAACATAAGAATCTACTAAATCACATTGTTTTCCTTCGCTATCAACAAATGGTAAGATAATTTTCTTTTCTAACATCTCACCTAAAGTCATTTTTACTTTATGTCCAACTTCTTGTGGTAATCTTTCAGTTGTAAAATAACTTTTTGCAGCTTCTTTCATTGCAATTACATTGTTGTTAAATATTTGATCATAGAATACAGATACATTACTATCTTGATTCGTTCCATTTAATGCATTCTTTAAATCACTTTTCATTGGAAATAACCAAATTAAGATAAAAATAAATAATGCAACAAATAAGAATTGTATGATCACACTTTTAATTGAAAAATTGTTTGTTTTTTCATTATACATATAAATTCCCCCTTCATTTATGCCACGTATAATAGCACAAAATATAATGTTTGTCAAATAGAAATTAAATTTTTCAAAAAATTATTGCTTTTTCTAATTGAAATTCATTATTTCCCCTTTCACGATGCGTTATTATAGCATAAATTTTTAATTTGTCAAATTTTAATTTGTACAATAGTACAACCAGGGTTAAAATAATGAATTTGGTATTGTATTACTTGATTATTTTTTCTTAATACATCATGAACTGTTGTCTTTAATATTCCAGTACCAATGCCATGAATAATCAAACAGATTTCATTTTTTAATTTCCATTGATCTCGAATAAAATCTTCTACTGCAACTCTTGCTGTTTCTCGATCATAACCATGTAAATCCAATTTAGGAAATCGATCCAAAAATAATATACTATTTAAATTCATATTATCTATTCCCTCTATTCTATTCGAATTTATTATTATTTAACACTTCTTACTTTACTTCCTGACAGAAAAAAGATTGTTATGCAATCTTCTTACTATGCTTTACTATAATATTATATATCATGATTCCAAAACTACTGCCTATCATATCTATGAATACATCATATATATTACCTGATCTTCCTATAATAAATAATTGGTGAATTTCATCTGTACATGCATATAATAAACATATTAAAATAGTATAAAAAAGCCATTTACTGTTTTCTACTGCATTAGATACTAAAATTCCCAATACAAAATAAAGGAAAATATGAGCACCCTTCCTAATGAAAAGAGTCATAGTTGCAATAGAAAGATTAGGAAGAAAAATTTGAACGTAATGATTCAATGTCGAAACCCAAAATTGACTAGAATGGGTCGACTGGATACCAGATTCATTCGAAAACATAAATATGAATGCCATCCATAAAATGACAAGTAACCATTTTATCCATTTTTTCATTTCTTGAACTTTCTTTCAAAAAATAAAATGATAGAATAAATCAATTTATAATAATAATATAAAGCATGATATTTTTCGTTCATCAAATAAATAGAAGTTTGGTAAGTAGTAGGTCCCATTTCTTTTAAGGCAATATCATTAGGATTTTTATGTAAATATTGAATCATTTCCTTTATTTCTGCTTGATTAACAATAGATTCCATATAAGAAATAAATTCTACTTTATGAAAATGATTCGATTTTTTTAATCGATAAAATAAATAAGTTAGCTGATATAACATTTTAATACATGCATATTGTTTATATTTCTTTTTATCATGAATGCCAAAATCTGAAATCGCATCATATAATTCATAATGAACTTGACACATATCTTTAATCTTTTTTTGAATTAACATAGTATCCATTCTTTTAGTAATTCCATTTGGATTTTTACGATATACATAAAGCTCATCTGGAATAAATAAAATAGATTTCATTTTTTTATAAATTGTTAAGTTACATGCAAGATCTTCATTATATAATAAATCGGAATCTACTTGTGGCATGTCACTCATAATTTCTTTGGATATTAGTTGGCGACAAATGGAATTACAATTATTGGTATAATATAATAAATCAAAAAATTGTGGTTCTAACTCTTCGACATTCATTTTTACATTACGATTTAAAATATTCTTTGGAATTTTAATTTCTTTTTCTTTTTGTCTTTTATATTGACAATGCACAAGATCTACTTCATAATCTAACAAATTTTGATACATAACCTCTATTGTATTTTTTTCAATCCAATCATCACTATCTACATACATGATATACTTACCCTTTGCATTTTGATACCCTTCAATACGGCAAAAACAAGTACCTTTATTTTCATGAGATAATATACGAATACGTTTTTCCTTTTCTGCAAATTTACGTACAATTTTTTCTGTCTTATCTGAACAGCCATCTAAAATGACTATAATCTCCAATTTTTGGTAAGTTTGTTTGCAAATAGAATCTAAACATTTCTTAATATATTTTTCTGTATTGTAAGCCAATACGACAATACTAATTATTTCTTGTTTCATAGTATTTTTTACTCCCGCTATCATTTGTCTTTTTCCATTATACCTATTTTAAAAAATTTGTCAAATTATAATTAATATTG
>CANQAF010000024.1 GCA_947588975.1 uncultured Bacilli bacterium | reverse complement strand
TCAAATAAAAAAGCTTGAACTGCTTTGTTACAATGTATGTATATTTTAAAAAAATATGACTTTTGTATAAATTTTAATATATCGCTACAAGATAAAAACAGAAAGGAGAAATATATGGCACGTCATAAAGTAGAAATTTGTGGCGTGAATACTGCGAATATTAAAGTATTATCAACAGAAGAGATGGATCATCTTTTTCGATGCTACCAAAATGGTGATTTGCAGGCAAAAGAAGAATTAATTAATGGAAATTTAAAATTAGTGTTATCCATTTTAAAAAAATATAATAATCGTACCGATAATATGGATGATTTATTTCAAGTTGGTGTAATTGGATTAATCAAAGCAATCGATAATTTTGATTTAGAAAAAGAAGTGAAATTCTCAACTTATGCAGTTCCTATGATATTAGGAGAAGTGAAACGTTACTTACGTGATAGTGGTAGTATTCGAGTAGCTCGAAGCATTAAAGATATTGCATATCGTGCGATGAGAAAAAAAGAAGAATTAACCAATCAATATGGGAAAGAACCGACTACTGCTGAAATAGCAAAAGCATTAGAATTATCGGAATATGAGGTAAGCAATGCGATGGATTCTATGCGCGATACAATTAGTATGTTTGAACCTATATATAATGATGGTGGAGATACTATCTATTTAGCTGATCAATTAGAAGATAAAAATGATACACATTATTCTTTAGATATGAAAATTTCACTGCGAGATGCTATGGAACAATTGAAAGAAAAAGAACGACATATTTTATATGAACGTTATATCATCGGTAAAACACAGTTAGAGCTTGCAAAAGAAATTGGTATATCACAGGCACAAATTTCTAGATTAGAAAAAAGTGGTTTAGAAAATATTAAAAAAATGATTTCCTAATAAACGGGAAAGAGGATATTTCATGATCTATTTATTTATATTTATTTCTAAAATTATGGAACTTGCTTTAGGCACCTTACGAATGATTGTAGTAGCGAATGGGAAAAAATGGTTAGGATCCATTCTCCAACTCGCTCATGCAATGGTTTGGATTACTGCTACTGGTGTCGTAATAGTAGGTATCCAAGAAGATTTTATGAAAATTGTTGTTTTTGCACTCGGTTCATTTTTAGGATCATATGTAGGAAGTTGGTTAGAAGAAAAATTAGCGATGGGATCTAATATGCTTTTATGTATTACAGATGTTGGTAATGATAATATGTTAAATGAACTTAGAGATCATGGATTTGCAGTTACTGTACTAAAAGGAAACGGAATGGAAAGTGAAAAAGAAATATATTTAATTGTAACACCTAGAAAAAAAAGAAAATATATTGTTTCTATTTTAGAAAAGCATGATTCTAGTTGTATGATTATAGCGGAAAATACCATCCCAATTTGTGGTGGACATATTATTTAAACTGATAAGCTTGATCTGTAATAATCCATTTAGAATCATCCAATGCCTGTAATACTTCTTTTGAATGCTTTCCCCATATAAATATATTGTTATGATGTTGCTTTAAATTTTGCGTTACAATAAAGTCATAGTGAGAAGTATTGACATTATGATTAATAAAATTTCCCATAATAATTCCCACTGGATATTGTGGATATTTAGCTTTAAATTCTTCTAAGATACGTTCATAAAAACTACATATATAAATATTTAAGTTTGAATATTTTTTTAGAGTTTCATATAATATGTCTGAACAATCAGTGACTTTTATTTCAATTAATATTATTTTATGCGTATCTACCCTATTTAAAAATTCATCTAAAGTACTAATATGAGATGGGTATTGTGAATTTCCAAAATTGTAATGTTTTAATTCTTCTAAAGTCATATATTTAACAATTCCAACTCCATTACTTGTCCATGATATCGTTGCATTATGAATTATAACTAATTGATTATCTTTTGTTTTTCGAATATCTAGTTCTACTCCAGCAATATAATCTTCTTGGAGAGCTAACAACAATGCTTCTTTCGTGTTTTCTTGGTATCCGTGATTGTTATTTCCCCTATGTGCAATTAACTTTTTCATGAATATCACCAATTTAATGTATGAAAAAACGCAATTAAGAATGCGTTTTTTCTAAAATAAATTCTACTAAAATATCATTGGATATATAAATTTTATCTTCTGGAATGAAAATAAAATCCCCTTGCATCTTCAATTGTTTTTGTTGGATTAATCTTTCAATTGGAAACACAGATTCTATAGGTACACCATATTTCTTAATGAAATGACTTCGACTAACACCTTGGCGCTTACGTAGACCTAAAATCATTTCATTTTCCATTTGTATTTGAGGTGTGATAACTTCTTGTTCCAGGCGAAAATGACCTTTGCAATAATTAGTAAGGCTTTTGGTATTATTATAGCGTATAGGATGTTTATACCCACTTGCTCCTAGCCCAAAACCATAATATTCTTCGTTATTCCAATAAGTTAAATTATGCTTAGATTCATACCCCGGTTTTGAAAAATTACTAATTTCATAGTGATGATATCCATTTTTCTTAAGCATATTACAAATAGTTCGATACATTTTTTCATCTAAATCTTCCTGAATTGGTTGTATTTTTTGAATATATAAAGTAGTATTTGGTTCAATGATTAATGAATAAGTAGAAATATGTGGAATTTCCAATTTAAGAAAAGCTTCTATATCGGATATTACATCATCGATTGTTTCATTAGGAAGCGCATAAATTAAATCGATATTAATATTAGTTAATCCATATTGTTTTAGTAATTTGACCATAGAAAATACTTGATCTTTTTGATGGTGACGATTTAACAATTCTAAATTTTTTTCTTGAAATGTCTGTACTCCTATACTAATACGATTGACACCATACATTTTCATATATTTTATTTTTTCTTCAGTTAAAGATTCAATATTACACTCTATTGTATACTCGTAGTCTTTTTCTTTTTTGAATTGATCGACAATATTTAACATATGTTTAAATTCATTGATCGAAAGAGCTGATGGTGTTCCTCCACCAATATAAATCGTTTTGAAAGATTCATTTTGATAGTTCATTTTAATTTCTTGATTTAGCGCTTCTAAATAACTATGAATCCATTTGTCTTGATATACCATTTTAGGAAAGTCACAATAAGTACAAATTTGATTGCAAAATGGTATATGTATGTATACAGATTTTATCATAATATCACTTCTTTTTTTGATTATACCAAAAAAGATTTTCTATGAAAACCTTTTATTTTTTTATAAATTGTCCTTTTTCATTACGATCTAGTTTTAAATAACTTTGATTTTGAACATATATATCTCTACCCTTTTGACTACCTATAATACGAGAAATGTCTCTTTTTAATTTCATATATTCAACAATATCAGGATCAAGTAACGATAAAATTTTATTATGATATAAATATCCATATATCGTATTGTGTGTTGGATTTTCAAATAAAACTTTTAAGTCATCAATAGAATATGTATTATGTAATAAATATAAACTAGTAAATTGTGCAGCAGTAGCAATACGTTTGATATATACTTTTTGTTTTGTGAAATCAATTTTCCATAACTTGTCATGCGTACATTGAAATAATTGTGTAATTGCTGCTTCTTCAGTCAAATTTTCTTGAAGATATTGATTTAAGATATTTCCAACTTGAAATAACATTTGAAAATTTTCTTCTAATTTTTGATGACGTTTTTGATCGATATTTTCAATTTCTAATATATTGATTGTTTCAGAAATACTTTTAAAGTAGTCATTGACTTCTTCATCACTCATAGAAAAGAGTGGACCTAAATCTTTTAGCAATATAAAATGTTGCATATAATAAACGTAAAGTTTCATATGTTCTTCATTTTGATATCGATTCAATTGAATCGGTAATATAGCATCGTAAATTTTGGAAAATATTTTTGTTTTTGATTTTTGATCTAAAACATTTGGTCGATGTAATGGAATTTCTTTTTCATCTGCAAACTCTTTTAAAGTTTTATCAGGACAATTGATCCAATCTCCATATGCAGATAATATACAATCTATATTTCCATAATCATATACTTTTGAGTTACCAATAAGACATTTAATTTTAAATTTACTCATAATTTCTGGGCCTAATAATTTTATAAGCCATTCTTTTTGAAAACGTTCATATTGATAAGTAGTATTTTTACAATACTCCTCAAATAAATGATCTAACGTGATAGCTGGATCAGTTAAATAGCGTTTAATGATGGATAGTGTTTGTAATTGACTGACAAGTTCATTTTGCTTTCCAGATATTATACCAGATAAACAATCTGGTAATGGTATAGAAGTATTTTGTAATTGTGTTTGTAATAACGAAATAGAATCATCTAGTTTGGCTTCTTCACCTGGTGTTAACATAAAATATTGATTATATTGAGTACGATGTTCTAAAAAATTTTTAGATAGGTGTCTTAAATGATTTAAATGAAACAATTTATGAATTTGCTTTTCTGTCAATTCTGATTTTAAAAATTCGTCAAAATAGTTTATGATTTCGGCTTCCTCTTTTTGAAACTTTTCTGCTAATTCTTCAAATGTAACAGGATGTTCGATAAAATAAAAGTACATTTCAAAGTTGGCTTTATTTTGAATACGTCTTGTATTTTCCTCTTTTATTTTTTCAATAGAAAAATTAGTAAGCCCTTTTTCTAAATATGGATTTTGTAATAGTTCTATTACTTCATGAATTGTAAGATGATAAGTACGAGCAATGTCACCTAGTGTTGATGTATCATCTTTAAAAGCACGATAAATCTCAATACTTTTGCGATTATTTTTTCTTTTTTGATCTTCATTTTTAATACGATTAGCAAATCCACTTTTTTTCGTTAAATCATATTGATAAACATAATTCCAAAATTGCGAATGATTCAATGAATATTTTTCTAGTAATTCTTCGATTGTTATATTTCTATTTTTACTTGTTGAATTAAAAAATTCACATATTAATTCATTCATATACTCACCCCTTTTGTGTTTGTCACTTATTGCATCGTACTAGTATATCAAAAAAGAAATAAATGTCAAGTGTTATTTTTATATAAGCGAGTTACTGTATTTATTCTTCATCCATGCTCAAAACAGAAAGAAAGGCTTCTTGTGGTATTTCTACACTACCTATTCTTTTCATACGCTTTTTACCTTCTTTTTGTTTTTCAAGTAATTTTCTCTTTCGAGAAACATCTCCACCATAGCATTTCGCAAGTACATTTTTTCGAACAGCTTTAATGGTTTCTCTAGCAATTACTTTACTACCAATCGAAGCTTGAATTGGTACTTCAAATTGTTGTCTTGGAATCAATTTTTTCAAATTTTCTACAACTGCTTTTCCACGTTGATACGCAAAATCTTTATGTACAATGGTACTAAGTGCATCTACAATATCGCCGTTCAATAAAATATCCATTTTTACTAAATTACTACTTTTATATCCAATCAAATCATAGTCAAAGGAAGCATATCCTTTCGTTGTTGATTTTAATTTATCAAAAAAATCATATACAATTTCTGAAAGAGGAATTTCATAATGAATGTTAACTCTCGTTTGATCCAAATATTCTATTGCAACATAGTTTCCGCGTTTATTCTGACATAACTCCATAATAGGACCAATATATTCACTTGGAACAAAAATATTGGTGCGAATATAAGGCTCTTTTATATCTAAAATACGTCCTTTATCGGGTAACTTTACAGGACTATCAATCATAATGTGTGTGTGGTCTGTTAATTCAACATCATAAACCACTGATGGGCTAGTAGCAATAAGTTCAATATTAAATTCTCTTTCAATTCTTTCTTCAATAATTTCCATATGAAGTAATCCCAAAAATCCGCATCGAAAACCAAAACCTAAAGCTTGGGAAGTTTCTGGAGTAAATTCTAAAGATGCATCATTTAATTTTAACTTTTCTAGTGCCTCTCTTAATTCTGGAAACTGATTTGATTCAATTGGATAAATACCACAAAAAACCATTGGTTTCATTGGTTGATATCCGGGAAGTGAAGGTGTATTTTGACCTGCTAGTACAATGGTATCCCCCACCTTAACATCTTTAATGCTTTTAATACTTGCACATAAATAGCCAACTTCTCCAGCTGTAAGTTCATTTTTCTTGATTTCTTTTGGTGTATGAATACCTAATTCTACAACATCATAAATAGCACCTGTAGCATTCATTTGAATGGTATCCCCTACTTTTACACTTCCATTTACTACACGAATGGAAGTAATAATTCCTCGATATGCATCAAAACAACTATCAAATATTAAAGCTTGCAACGGACAATTTTGCTTTCCTTTTGGTGCTGGCACTTTATCAATAATGGTTTCAACTAATTCTTGAATTCCCACTCCGTTTTTAGCGCTCGTAAATATAATTTCATTTTCTTCAAAGCCAAATGTTTCCATTAATTCATGCTTTACTTTTTCAGGATTGGCATTTGGAAGATCAATTTTATTAATAACCGGAATAATAGTTAGATTGTTATCTAATGCAAGATAAAGATTCGCTAATGTTTGTGCTTCAATTCCTTGCGCTGCATCTACAACTAAAATAGCACCTTCACAAGCTGCTAAACTACGACTTACTTCATAAGAAAAATCAACATGACCAGGTGTATCAATTAAATTAAGATAATATATTTCCCCATGATATGTATAAGTTAATGAAACCGCATTTAATTTAATTGTTATGCCACGTTCTCTTTCAATATCCATGCTATCTAATAATTGATCCTGCTTTTCTCTTTCACTGATTGCCCCTGTAATTTCCAAAATACGATCAGCAAGCGTACTTTTACCATGATCAATGTGAGCAATAATAGAAAAATTACGAATATTTTCTTGCTTCATATGTATCACCATACTTATTATATCACGGATCAAAAGTCTAGTAAATTAAATAGGGTTACTGATAAAACATAATTTTTTTATGTTTCATTTGAAAAAATATCTATTTTTATCCTTCCATCATTTGATTTAAAAACTCAAATGTAGACTCTAATCCACTTTGAATATGTTTTCCAATCGTTTCAGATAAGTGAAAGCCAAAATCAGAAACTTTAGTTTGATAATTGATTTCTTTTTCACCCATATAATCTTTAATGTCTACATTTTTACCAGCGGCAACATCTTCTTCAAATTGTTTAATTTTTTCTTGTGTTAATATTACTTTTTTATGCTGTTCAAATTCATAATAGCCAGTAGCTTCAGAAACATATAAAGCAAAAAAAGCCACCAAAAATACTAAAAAAATCTTCCAAAATATTTTATTGACTAATTTTTTCTTTTCATCTGGTTTCATAGTATCACCTCAAATATTCTTGAATAACCATGGATAAAGCTTCCATTGTATTCATAACTTCATCAATAGTATTTTCGTTTCCACCACATTCAATTAAAATAGAATATGGACTTAAATCTTGATTATAAATACCATTTACACCTTGTCCACCTTTAGTCATTACACCTCTAGTTAATGTTGGATATTTTTTACTAATTAAGGAAGATATTTGATTTGCTAAATTAAGATTTGCTTGATAATTTTCATGATCAAGTCCTACTACGAATAATATTTTAGCATATTTTTTTCCATCAATTTCGGTCGTGGAAGAACTTTTTGGAATAGAATCTCTATGTAAATCTATCACTAAACGAATACTAGGATACTGATTCAATACATCAGTTGCAAAAAACTTACTTGCTTGATAGCTTTGTGAATAATCCCAATTGTTTAATGCTAAAAAATCAGAAATATTTGATGTTTCAACTATAGTTGGAATACCTGCTTTATTTAGCTTTTCTTTTAATAAATAAGATGCCATTAGGACATTTGGTGTAATATTATAATCTTCAAAATTAGTTGCATTATATCCTTCCAATTGATGTGAATTATAGATATAAACAAGTGGCTCTTGTACTTCTGTTGGATTTGGATCTTGAATATATTCTGAAGGATTTTCTAATATCTCTTCTTCATCTTGCAATTCCATATTGACAATAGAACTATTATCCAATTCATAACCAAATACGGTTTCTAAAATACTGACTGGTTTTTTCATATCAATATTAGATATTACTTTTAAAAACTGATTTGCAATATTTTGATTACTTTTTTCATAAAGTAAATGATGATTAGAATCTTTTAAAAGCTCTAGAATAAATTCTTCATTGTTAGATGCTAATTGAATATTCAAAAAAAAGCCAAGAATCCACTCATATAAAAAGAAACATAAAATAAATAAAACAATAAATGTAATCCATATGTGATGCTTTTTATATTTTTTAGAACGAAATTTTTTCCTCATAGTTTCACCCACTTTAATGTATTCTCATCTTACTATAATATGCATGCATAATATGTCGATAGAAACACATCATAAAAAAAATTACGCTAAATGCGTAAATTTTTTCATTAATTATAGATTCTATGATGCATAGCAGGAGAATTTTCAGTTAATCTCGCAAATGTATATCCATTTGCTTTTCCATATTCAATAATTTGTTTTAAAGCATTCAATGTGTAATAATTGTTTTCAAAATCATGCATTAATACTACATTTGCGTGTTGTCCTAAATTTTGAACAACATTTTGATATACTTCTTCCGCACTACTAACTCCACCAGCATCTTCACTGCTTACATTCCAATCGAAATAAAAATATCCTTTTTGTACCACAGATTGTGTTAGCATTGTCATAATACCAGGATTAAATTTGCTGACTGTATTAGAGCTTCCTCCTGGGAAACGAATGATATTTGTTTTATGACCTGTAATTTGTTCAATTTTATTTGACATTTGCATCAAATCACTATAAAAATTTTCTTCCGAAGTATAAATATAACGATAATTATGACTATAGCTATGAATGCCAATTGTATGTCCATCTAGATAAGCTTGTTTAATTAAATAATTTAAATCATCAGAATGATTAATTACAAAAAATGTTGCTTTCACATTTTCTTCTTTTAAAATTTGTAACACTTGAGGTGTAATAGTATAACTAGGTCCATCATCGAAAGTTAAATAAATTACTTTATCTAAATTTTCTGGTGGTGGTAATACAGTAACAGTACGAATAACTTTCGTTTGATTAAAAGCATGATCCATTACTTGATATTGAATAGAATAAATACCTGTTTGATTGGTATTTACCTCTCCTATGATTTCTACTTTTAAATCTGTATCACAGTTATCTTTAACAGTATATCCTTCTTCTATATAGTCATGTCCTTTATATATGGTTTGTTCTATATTCCCTTTTAATGTAATAACTGGAGCTTCATGATCTTCATGAATGAATTTTCGAATTGCTTTTGCTTGATATCCTTGTCGATTTCGTACTTGATATACCCATTGATCCAAACTTTTTTGAATTTCAACTTGATTTGTCAATTCTTTTTGATTATAATCAATTGCTTGATATCCTTTTTCTTCATAAGAAGCATTAGGACATAACGAAACAGATGTTTCTCCTTCTAAAATAATCGTGGGAGATTTTTTCTTTTGATATGGGCTAATGTTAAAAATTAATATAAGAGATAGAAGACCTAATAACAGAATTGTTAATTGTTTTATATGGTATTTCATCCAACTCACCGACTTCACTACTATTAGTATATCATACTTTATACATTTCCATTCAAAAAAGTAGATTACTCTACTTCTTCAAATTGAGAATAATATAATTTTGCATAGAAGCCATTTTTCTTTAATAATTCTTCATGGTTTCCAGTTTCTATGATATCTCCTTCATTCATAACTAAAATAAGATCCGCGTTTTTAATAGTTGATAAACGGTGTGCAATAATAAAACTAGTTCTTCCCTTCATTAATTGATCCATAGCATCTTGAATTAAAAGTTCTGTTCTTGTATCAACACTACTTGTAGCTTCATCTAAAATTAATATTTTTGGATTTGCTAAAATAACACGGGCAATCGTAAGAAGCTGTTTTTGTCCTCCAGATATATTATCTGCTTCTTCATTTAAAACCATTTGGTACCCATCTGGTAATGTCTTGATAAAATGATGGACACTAGCAGCACGACAAGCATCTTTTACTTCCTCTAATGTAGCATCTAATTTCCCATATTTAATATTATCTTCTATTGTCCCACTAAATAGCCATGTATCTTGTAAAACCATACCAAATAGGCTACGTAAATCACTTCGTTTGAATTCTTTAATATCATGTCCATCAATTTGAATAGAGCCATGATTTACATCATAAAAACGCATTAAAAGCTTAATCATAGTTGATTTCCCAGCACCAGTAGGTCCAACAATAGCAATTTTTTCACCCTTATGAATTTCAGCATTAAAATCTTTAATGACTACCTGATCTTCATGGTATCCAAAACTAACATGATCAAAGGTAATATTTCCTTCAATATGATTAATAGAAACAGGATTTGTTGTGTCTGGAACTTCTTCCTCTTCATTTAAAAATTCAAATACACGCTCTGCTGCCGCAGCAGTAGCTTGTAGCATGTTCATAATTTGAGCTAATTGCGTAATTGGTTGATTAAAATTACGTACATATTGCGTAAAAGATAAAATATCCCCCACTTCAATACGATTTTTGATGGTTAAATAACCACCCAAAATGGATACCATAACATATCCTAAATTCCCGACAAAAGCCATAATTGGATGCATCATGCCAGATAAAAATTGACTCTTCCATGCAGTATGATATAGTGTATCATTACTTTGATTAAATTCTTGGATTGCCTTTTCTTCACCATTAAAAGCTTTTACGATTTCATATCCACCATACACTTCTTCAATCGTACCATTGATATGCCCTAAATATTCTTGTTGCTGCATGAAATACTTTTGCGATTTTTTTACAATGAAACCAATACCACCTAAAGAAATAGGTAAAATTAAAATAGCGGCAACTGTCATAAGTGGACTAATAGAAATCATCATAATGAAAACACCAATCAACATTGTAAAGGAAGTAATCAGCTGTGTCATACTTTGACTTAAACTTTGACTTAATGTATCTACATCATTTGTCACTCTAGATAGTACTTCCCCATGCGTTTTAGAATCAAAATATTTCATTGGCATTCTACCAATTTTTTCAATCAATTCTTTGCGAAAATGATAAGAAATTCGATTCGATACACCATTCATCAAAAAACCTTGAATAAAGGAAAATAACATACTTGCAATATAAAGACATAGTAAAATAGTTAAAATAGATCCAATTTTTTTGAAATTAATACCGCCTATTCCACTAATTTTTAACATTAATCCATTAAAAATTTCTGTTGTAATCTTACCAGATATTTTAGGACCAATAATAGAAAAAATCGTACTACCAATTGCAAATATAAGGACAAAGAAAATGGTAATTTTGTAAGGTTTTAAAGAATGCAATAAAGTACGCATAGTGCCTTTAAAATCTTTTGCTTTTTCACCTGGCATCATAGGTCCACGTCGAGGACCACGTCTCATATCTTTAGGCATTTTCTAACTCCTCCTTTGATAATTGAGATAGAGCAATTTCTTGATATACTTGGCAAGTTTTCATTAATGATTCATGCGTTCCAATACCAACAATATGCCCTTCTTGTAAAACTACAATTTGTTCTGCATTCATAATAGTACTAATTCGTTGCGCTACGATTAAAACAGTTGCATGTTTCGTGACTTTTTTAAGTGCCTGACGAAGAGTTGCATCTGTTTTAAAATCTAATGCTGAAAAACTATCATCAAAGATATAAATATCTGGTTTTTTAGCAATTGCTCTTGCTATAGAAAGACGTTGTTTTTGTCCTCCAGAAACGTTAGTACCACCTTGTGCAATTGGAGCATCATAAGTATCTTCTAATGTATCAATAAACTCTGTAGCTTGCGCAATGCTTGCGGCTTCTTTTAATTCTTTTTCTGTAATATTTTCTTTTCCATAACCAATATTACTAGCAATTGTTCCTGAAAATAAGACTCCTTTTTGAGGCACATACCCTATTTTTTCTCGTAATGTATGTTCATTCATATTGCGAATATCCACTCCATCAATACGAATAGAACCTTCAGTTACATCATAAAATCTTGGAATCAAATTAATTAAAGTTGATTTCCCACTTCCTGTAGAGCCAATAAAGGCTGTTGTTTCACTAGGATGTGCAGTAAATGTAATATCAGTAATAACATCCTCTTTGGCATCTGGATAACGAAATGATACGTTTTTAAATTCTACGACACCTTTCTTTGTTGGATCTAATATTTCTTCTTGTTCTGGATTTTGAATGACTAAGTTTGTTTCAATAATTTCTTCAATACGTTTTGCAGAAACAGAAGCACGTGGTAACATAATGGAAATCATAGAAATCATTAAGAAAGACATAATAATTTGCATGGTATATTGAATGAATGCCATCATATCCCCTACTTGCATACTTCCCGCATCAATGCTATATGCTCCCTTCCATAAAATAACAAGAGCAACTGTATTCATAATAAACATCATAGCTGGCATCATAAAAGACATTGTACGGCCAATAAATAAATTTAATTTCGTAAAAGCTTGATTTGCCTGATCAAAACGTGCTTCTTCGTGTTTTTCATTATGAAATGCACGTATTACAGGTAATCCAGTTAAAATTTCTCGTGTGACTAAATTTAAACGATCAACTAGCTTTTGAACAATTTTAAATTTTGGCATCGCAATCGCAAATAAAATAATCACAAGTGTTAAAATTGACATCACAGCAACTGCAATAATCCATGCCATAGAAGAATTAGCATGAATACTTTTAATGACACCACCTATACCTATAATAGGCGCATAAAAGACAGTTCTCAGTAACATGACAAGTACCATTTGCATCTGTTGAATATCGTTAGTGGTGCGTGTAATTAAAGAAGACGTTCCAAATTGTTTCATTTCTGTACTAGAAAAAGATACAACTTTTTCAAATACTTTTTTGCGTAAAACACGAGCTAACTTAGCTGCTAAACGAGCACCTAAAAGTCCTACTAAAATAGTAGAAACCATACTTAGTATCGCAACACCCAACATCTTAGCTCCAGATAATATAATATAATTTGTTTGAATTTTATCCGTATTCATTTGAATCATTTGATATTCATTTCTTATGATTTGAACAACACCACTAGAAAGTAAAGATTCCGGAATTTGTTCCATTTTTTCAATAGCTTGTTGTAACATTTGATTTTTTGTTTCTTCAGGCAAATTTGGTATTACCTCGAATAAATCTACATTTTCTGGAATTTCTCCTACTGAAAACTGAATTTCCAAATTATTTTCTCTAGATCCTTCTAAAGTTGCAACAATTAAAATTGGATTGATTAAAACTTCATTTAATTTTTCGCTATCTTTTTTCTTTTCATAGATTGGCTCTGTTTCTAATAATGGATATTTTTTAACCAACTTATGATATTCATTATTAGAAAGTGTTTCTTTTTCTAATTTTTGATAACTATCTAATACAAATTGACGATCTTCGTCAGTTAAAAATAATAAGATTTTATCCATTTCACTTGCACGAATTGCCCTAGGCGAAGTTTCTTCAATTCCTCCTTGACTAATTCCAATATTAACAATATTAGATGTATAATCTGGTAAAGATAAATCGCATACTGCTTGAAATGCAAGAAGTAAAATAATAACAAATATACTAATCCATGAGTCTTTAATATAATGAAACATTTTTAACATGTAAATCCTCCTATTTCTAATCTATACTTGATACATTATAGACCAATGTATTCTATGTGTCAAATGAAATTTTGACATTCAAAAACAACATTATGTTGTTTTGATTGTAAAGATACGTAATGTATTTAAAATCGTAAGTAACATAATACCAACATCAGCAAATACTGCAAGCCACATACTAACCATTCCAAGAAGGCCTAAAATCATAATCATGACTTTAGCGAATATAGATATACCCATATTCATTTTTACAATTTGTTTGGTTTTTTTAGCAATTTGTAATGCAGTAATAATTAAATTAGGATCGTCATTCATAATAACAATATCACTTGCTTCAATCGCCGCATCACTTCCAATACCACCCATAGAAACACCTATATTAGAACACATTAATACAGGAGCATCGTTGATTCCATCTCCAATAAACATCGTATGAAATGTTTGATTCAACGTTTTTACAATTTCAACTTTATCATTTGGAAGTAAATTTGCATAACAATTATCCATGTGCAGATACTTTCCAACTTGAGATACAGTTTTTTCATTATCTCCAGAAAGCATAATTACATGATCTACACCATTTTGTTTCAATTTATGTACTAATCTTTTTATATTTGGCTTTAATGTATCTCCAATCACAATTGCACCCATATATCGATGATCAAAAGTTACATAAATAACAGTTCCCATTTCATCTATTTTAGGATATACAATGTGATGTTCTTCCATTAAAAGTTCATTCCCCACCAATATCGTTTTGTCTTGGTAAACTGCTTCTATTCCCTTCCCAGCAACTTCTTTCATATGCTGGATTTCGTCTATCTTTTTTAATTGTACATTTTGAATTGCTTTAGCAATTGGATGGTTAGAATGACTTTCTGCAAGTACTGCATACTTTAATACATCTTCTTCCGTAGTATGATATGGTAATATTTTTTGAATTTTAAAATCCCCTTTTGTTAATGTCCCAGTTTTATCAAATATTACTGTATCTATCTGATCCAAATTTTCCAATACAACAGATTTTTTGATTAAAATTCCCTTTTTACCACAAACACCAATTCCTGAAAAAAATCCAAGAGGAATTGATACAACTAAAGCACAAGGACAAGAAATGACTAAAAAAACCAATGATTTATAAAAAAATTCGTTAAATGTTTCACCAAAACAAAGTGGAATTATTGTAATCATAATCGATATTGCAACTACAATTGGTGTATAATATTTCGCAAATTTAGTAATAAATTTTTCTTGTGAGCTTTGATATTTACTTGCTTCTTCCATCAATGCCATTACTTTAGAAACCGTTGAATTTTTATAGTTTGTAGTTGTTTTAATTTCAATTACACCATCTTGATTAATACATCCACTCATAACTATATCGTTTTTTTCTACCGTACGTAGCATGGATTCTCCTGTCATAGAAGAAGTATCTAACCTACTTTTTCCTGAAATAATAATACCGTCTAAAGGGATTTTTTCACCAGGATTTACAATTATAATATCATTGCATTGTACTTGTTCTAATAAAACTGTATCCATTTTTCCATTTTTCTTTACATGTGCAACCTCTATTTTTAGATCCATTAATTTTTTAATTTCTTCTTTTGTAGTATTAGTTGCTTTATCGCTTAAAAATTCTCCGATTTGATAAAATAAAACAACTGCAACTGCTTCCGGGTATTCATGAATTGCAAACGCACCTACTGTTGCTACAATCATCAAAAACTTTTCATCCATAAATTTTAATGTTTTTATATTTTTAAAAACCGCTAACCATATATCATATGATAATACGAAATATAGTAATAATAAAATGATAAAATATAACTCATTTTTAGGAATAAAAAATGTGATTAAAAAAAGTAAAATACAACTTACAAATTTGATTATTTCTTTTTTCATATTTAACCTCTTTCTTGAATATGTTCATATCCATACTTTAAAATAATTTGAATATGTTCATCTGCAAGTGAATAGTATACTGTCTTACCAATTTTTTCATATTTTACAAAATTTTGTGCACGTAATACTTGTAACTGATGTGAAATAGATGAATGAGTCATTTGTAATTGCTCTGCAATCTCACTAACACATAAATTTTTACAAGATAGTGCATTTAGTATTTTGAGTCTTGTTACATCTCCAAACATTTTATAAAACTCACTTAGTTGATAAATTTCATTTGTGTTCATACTCTTGCCTCCTATATTATATGATTATATGTTCATATATTCACATTATAGCATACATTTTTCCAAAAGAAAACCCGAATTTCGGGTTATACTTCAATAAGTTCATATTCTTTGTTACCAATACCTAATTGATAAGCTGCATCAATCGTATGAGTTCCATGTCTAGAATTGATTCTTTCTAATAGATGATCTTTACCTGGATCATTCGAATGTTTAACAAGATCAATACATGCTTGATCAATTGCCACTGGATCTAGGGACGCTAATATACCAATATCTTTCATACAAGGGTCTTCTGCAGTTGCACAGCAATCGCAGTCAACTGACATATTACACATTACATTAATATAAGCAATATTTCCTTTAAAATAATCAGTAATTGAAGATGCTGCATCAGCCATAGATTCTAAAAATCCAATTTGATCTGCTTGAAACATGTCTTCATAACTTGCGTTTTCTTTCCCAACGCAGTGAATGTATCTTTTTCCTTTGCTAGAAGCAAGACCAATCGATAATTGTTTTAAAGCTCCTCCATATCCACCCATTGGATGTCCTTTAAAGTGAGAAAGTACTAACATAGAATCATAATTTTCTATTTTTTTACCTACATAATTTTTGTGAATTCTTTTTCCATTTGCAATAGGAAGTTCCATATCTTCTTCACTATCTAAAATATCTACATTAAAATAAGTACTCCACTCATGATCTTTCATTAGTTTTAAATGTTTTTCTGTAGTATCTCTAGCACCATCATAAGCAGTATTACATTCTACAACAGTCCCATTCACATATTCTACCATAGGTTTCATAAATTCAGGATGAAGGTAGTTTTGATTACCTGCTTCTCCAGAATGTACTTTAACAGCTACTTTACCAGGTAATGTTTTATTTAACATCTCATACAGTCTTACAACATTTTCAGGTGTAATTTCTCTTATAAAATATACTTTACTTTTTTCCATATTTTTTTTATCCTTTCTTATACAATATTAGTTTATCATTTTTATTGATTTTAGGTCAAGTTTCAATTACAATTTAAAATATTTAATATCAAAAATAGTTCCTTTAGAGGAAGATTTGACTTGAATGGATCCATTTTCTTTTTCAATGATGGATTTCGCTAAAGCAAGACCAATGCCTACACTATCTGTTTTCGCATTTTTACCTTTATAAAAACGTTCAAATATGTGAGGTAAATCTTGTTTTGAAATTCCAGTACCAAAATCTTCTATCTGAATATGTGTATATACATTGTTACTTGTACATTTGATTAAAATACGACTATCAGGTATTGAATAGTCAATACAATTTTTTACAATATTGGTAATTGCCTCTACCTGCCAGGGCATATCACATACAAGAGATATTTCTTCCTTACAATTGACTTCTAAACGAATATTTTTAATTTCGCACAAAGTAGATACATTTTGCACTACTTGTTCAATGAGTGTCTTAACCTCAATTTCAGCAGGTGAAAAAGAAATTGTATTGGCATCTAATTTTGATAATTTCAAAATAGAATCTACAAAAAAATGAATATGCATTGTTTCCCTTTTCATATCCCGAATAAAATTTTCTCGCATTTCTATATCCATATTGGGATCTTCTTGTAGATTATCCAAAATAATAAAAATAGATGTTAAAGGTGTTTTTAGTTGATGAGAAATATCTTCTAAGGATTTTTTTAAATTTTGTTTTTCTTGAAGTGAATGTTCTTTACTTTCTTTTAACATAATAGTCGTTTTTCCGATTTCATTTTTTAAAATAGATAATTCATCTTCACTCATACGATCCAAGTCTAAAGAATAATTTTTTCGATTGATTTCTTCTAAATAATTTGTAATTTTATGAATTTCTTTACTTTGTTTTTGATGATAGCAATATACCAAGGCAAGAAGTATAAGCCATAAACTAATACATAGAATCAATTGATACTTTAAAAATAATTTATAGCTAGCTATATTTTCTATGACAATAGAATCTTTTTCGATATCAATATAGTATGGTTTTAGTAGATTAAAAGAGGTAGATGGTTCATTTAATATGGCAACAATTTCTTCTTCTTTAAGACTCGGATATTTTTCTTTTAATGTGGCAATGATTGCTACTATTTTTTGATTGAAATTTTTCGTATAGGTATGATATGCAGTTGCTTGAATTATTAGAAATAATGTGAGAAAAAGACAAAAAGTAAGTGTTATTAGAAAAAAATGTCTTTTGAGTGCAATTTTATTTTTCATCAATACGATACCCAATACCTTTTACAGTCGTAATAATGTCTTCTTCTAATTTTTCACGAATACGTTTCATATATACAGTCACAGTATGATCATCAACATCATTTCCAGTAATTTCCCATATTGTATCTAATATGGTATT
>CANQAF010000023.1 GCA_947588975.1 uncultured Bacilli bacterium | reverse complement strand
GCGGTGGATCAGGACATTTGAATACCGCACAATTAATACCCAACACTACTGGAATGTCAAATGGAGTACAATCTGGAAACGGACAAGCAAAAATTACATTAGTGTCATTATCTAATTAAAACAGAAGTAAATTCATTATGAATTTACTTTTTTGTTAAAAAAATTCTAATATATTCTAGTTTTGTCGAAAGCATATTCAATTTAATTTGTTTGTGCTAAATTATAAATGCGAGGTGAAATATGTTAGATACAACACTAGAGTTTCGAAAAGGTATATTGTTTGTAAGATTAGCAGGTAAACTAGACCATTGTACATCAAAGCAGTTGCAATCCGATGTGACAGCTAAGGTCATACAAAATGGAATTCAAAAGGTAGTATTTAATTTAGAACAACTAGAAGATATTGATATGAAGGGAATTAATTTGTTATTATACAATTATGAAATTTGTAGAGAAAGAAATGGTAATTGTTATATATGTAATATTCCGAATGAAAAAATTTATAGAAAGTTAAAAAAATATCGTACATTTAATTATTTACTCAAAAGAGATAATGAACTTTCTATTCTTCATGAAATTGCTAGATTGGAGGAAACAGTATGACAAATGAAATGATCACAATGTATGATAACTATATTTATTATATTATCTCTAGGTATTACAGTAATTATCAAAGTCCAGAGGATTTATTACAAGTAGGTCGAATTGGATTGATGTTGGCCTATCAAAATTATGACCCTTCTTATCAAACAAAGTTTACAACATATGCATTTACTTTTATTAAAGGTGAAATGTCGAGATGGATTCAACAAGATAGAGGCGCTAAATATAGTCGAAACATCACAAAATTGAAACTCTTAATTGAACGTGAAACAGCAATATTGACACAAAAATTTATGAGAGTTCCTACTGTAAAAGAGCTTTCCGAACATTTAGGAGAATCAGAGGATAATATTATTGAAGCTATGCAAGTGATTTATCAAATGCAAAGTTTACAGGCACCAATTACACAAGATGAAAAAGAACTCACAGTAGAAGATAGCATTGCTAGTTATCAAATAAATGCAGACGATTTAATCTTACTTAAAGATTCTATTCAAAATTTATCTTCTATGGATCAAGAATTAGTTGTTAGACGTTATTTATATGGAGAAACGCAAAGTGAGATTGCGAATCATATGGGTATGACGCAAGTACAAGTATCTAGAAAAACAAAGACAATAGGAGAAAAAATTCATCAATCTGTTATGTCATAAAAAGACTTGAAACAAAGTCTTTTTTTTATTCTCAAAATTTTTAATATAGTAAAAAGTTCATATTTTATTTAAGAACATATTCTGTCTATTTTATAATTGTTTTTCTATTTTTTATATTTCAGTAACGTATAAAATAAGAAACATAATTTCATAATAACCTTAGGAGGATAAATATGGAAAAAAATAAATACAAAGATTTGGTGAGTAAATATACACCAAAAGAAAATCGATTATATAATGGAATGATTGCTTTTTTAATTGGAGGAATTATGGGTATTGTAGGTGAATTTCTTCTGAAAGTATATTCTTATTATTTACATATTCCTACAAAAGAAGCTGGAACATTTATGATTATTACACTTATTTTTATTGGATGCTTACTTACTTGTTTTGGCTTTTTTGATAAATGGGTAAATTTTGCTAAAGCAGGACTTATTGTTCCAATTACTGGTTTTGCGCATGCTATGATGAGTGCGGCTTTAGAATATCGTAAAGAGGGATTGGTGACTGGTTTAGGTGCTAGCATGTTTAAACTAGCTGGGTCTGTGATTGTATTTGGTGTAGTTAGTGCATATGTATTTGGACTTATTCGAATTTTATTATTTGGAGGGCAAGTATGACATTTCAATATAAAAATGTATATATCAATGAAACGGCTACAGTAACAGGACCATATGAAAAAAAAGGACCTCTTAATCATTATTTTGATATTAGTCATGATGAATTTTATTTAGGAACTAAAACATGGGAAAGTGCTGAAAGTAAATTCATTGAAGAAAGTGTAGATATTTTACTATCAAAAATTGGAAAAACAAGATTTGATATTGATTTATTTATTTCAGGAGATCTGTTAAACCAAACAGTTGCTTCAAATTATGCGGCAAGTCGTTTGGGAATCCCATTTATGGGTGTATATAATGCTTGTGCTACTAGTGTAGAAGGGCTTATTTTAGGTGCAAATATGATTGAGGCTAAACAACTACAAAATTGCATTTGTGCTGCCTCATCTCATAATAATGCCGCAGAAAAACAATTCCGTTATCCAGTAGAATATGGCGGTCCTAAACCAAAAACAACCACTTTTACCACAACTGGTTGTGCAAGTGCTTATTTGAGCGATCAAAAATCAGGCATACGTATTGAAAGTGCAACTGTTGGAACCGTAATTGATATGGGAATTAAAGATGCCTATCATATGGGAGCTGTAATGGCACCTGCTTGTGCGGATACCATATATCGTCACTTGATGGATATGAAACGTGACATTAGCTATTATGATTTAATATTAAGTGGAGATTTAGGTATTTATGGTGAAAAAATTTTAAAAGAATATATGAAAACAGAGTATGGCATCTCTCTTAAAAATTATGATGATACCGCTACTATGATATTTGATGTAGAAAATCAACCCGTATATGCAGGTGGAAGCGGTCCTGCATGCGCTCCATTAGTTACTTATGGTTATATATTTTCTAAGATGAAAAAGAAAGAATATAAGCATGTATTATTAGTCGCTACTGGTGCTTTAATGTCAACTACAATGGTCAATGAAAAAATGAGTATTCCAAGTATTGCACATGCCATTAGTTTGGAGGTTATTGAATGAATTATTTACACGCCTTTTTATTTGCAGGATTTGTGTGCTTGTTAGGTCAAATTATTTTGGATAATACCAAATTAACAGCTGGACACGTTACAACAATCTTTGTAGTGTTGGGAGCTTTCTTAGATATTTTTAGTATTTATGATAAATTCGTATTATGGGCAGGTGGAGGTGCCTTAGTACCCATTACTAGTTTTGGACATCTTCTTATTCATGGAGCAATTGAAAAAGCACAAGATTTTGGATTAATTGGACTTGCTATGGGAATGTTTGACTTAACCTCTTCCGGTATTATTTCAGCAATTGTGATATCTTTCTTTTTATCATTTATTTTTGAACCAAAAGACTAACTTTTGGTTTTTTTGAAAATCTCTTGAAAGTAAATGAGAAATATGATAATATGAAATTGTCAATAAAATCATAGAATAGTTTGTAGTGAGCAGAAAATATGAAGTATGCTTTTAGCAAACGGGGGGGGGTAATACCCTCTTTTTTTATTGTCTAAAGGAGTGAAGAAAAATGAAAAAAGGATTTACATTGATTGAGTTACTAGCAGTAATAGTAATATTAGGAATTATAGCAGTTATCACAACCCCATTAATTATGGGAGTCATTGAAGATGCAAGAAAAAATTCTGCTATCCAATCAGTAAATGGCCTCTTAGAAGCAGGAGAACAATATCAAATAGAGTCTATGTTAGAAGGAGATATGACTTCTAATATCAATTTAACAAGTGATATATTGGACATCAAAGGAAGTAAACCAGAAAGTGGAACACTACTTATTGATACAGAAGGAAATATGAGTATTATAGCAAAATATGGAAATTACTGTATTGAAAAGAAATTCTTAGATGAAAAGCCTAGTATCATAGAAAGTGAAGAATGTGAAATTGCGCAAAGTGAATTAGAAGCAATGGATATATTAAAAACACCTACTTTTGGAGAAAAGACAGTAAGTGATAAGGAAGTAACATTAACATATACAACAGAGGAAGAGAAAAACAAAATTCATGAAACAGTATGTTACTATGGAAAGACAGAAAGTAGTATGAGCAATAAAGTAGTAGCAGATGATACTAATTGTAAATTACCAGTAGAAGCGGGATATGCGAAAGTATGTCATGTAAGCTATAGTGGAATGGAGAGTTGTTCAGATGTAAAGAAACTTGCAGATTACTTTATTTTAGATGGCAAAATGTTAGTAAATTTTACAACAACATCGGAAGCAGGAACAATTACACAAAATGATGGCTATATTACATTTTCCGCAAGCGAAAATGATGTAAAAAGGCAAGTAATTTATCCAGTAGATGCGATTGATTTATCAAAGTATGCACATTTTTATGTAGATGTGGATGCTACTGAAAAACTTTCGTCTGATGGAAGTAATGCAAATTTTTCAATTCGCATATCAGCAACTAACGATATCAATGATGCTCCAAATCAAACTCTTATTCTTATTAATGATATTATAGTACTATTACAAGATCCAAAAGAAGCATCCATTGAAAGAACTACTTTTACAAATACATTGCAAAATATTGATTTTCATGATTATACAAAAGGATATTTAATGTTAGGCAGAAATTCAAGTCGCGCAACTCTTACGGTTAATATTTATAATATATGGTTCCAATTAGCGGAATAATAACATGGACTTAAGTATTAGACTTACTGTAATCATAAACAATTTTCAAAATTTAAGCATTAATTGAATAATTAATGCTTTTATATTATTGAATAATATGTAGAATATACTAGATTTTTATTGGTTACTTATAGTATAATAAAAGAATAGAAATGTGGTGGGTCCATGTATTTAAAAAAACTAGTTGCCAGTGGGTTTAAATCCTTTGCCGATAAAATTACGATTGATTTTACAAGTGGCATTACAGGTATTGTTGGTCCAAATGGAAGTGGAAAAAGTAACGTTGTAGATGCTGTTAGATGGGTATTAGGAGAACAATCAGTGAAATCTCTTCGTGGTGAAGGAAATATGACGGATGTCATTTTTTCAGGTAGTAAATCCAGAAATGCTTTAAATGTAGCGTCTGTTACACTAATATTTGATAATAGTGATCATTATTTACCAATTGAGTATGATGAGGTTTCTATTAGAAGAAGAGTTTATAAAGATGGAACCAATGAATATGCAATCAATAATGAAAAATGTAGATTAAAAGATGTTGTTGATATTTTACTTGATAGTGGAATGGCAAAAGAAAGTTTTAATATAATTTCACAAGGTAAAATTGAAGAAATTATTAATAGTAAACCAAGCGATCGTAGAATTATTTTTGAAGAAGCAGCACAGGTTTTAAAGTATAAAAGAAGAAAAGAGGAGGCTCTTCGTAAGTTAGAGCGTACTCATGAAAATATGAATCGTGTTGCAGATATTTTACATGAGTTAGAAGAACAAGTAGTTCCTTTAAAAACTCAGAGAGATCAAGCACTTGTTTATCAAGAAAAATCAAAAGAATTAGAACAAGTAGAAGTTGCTCTTATGGTAAAAGATATTACTGATATGAATTTTGATTATCAAAAAAATAAAAAACGTATTGACGAATTAAATGAAGAACTTGTCCAAATGACGACGAATAATAGTACTAGTGAAGCAAAAATTGAATCCTATAAAGCAAAAATTCAAACATTAGATGAAGAAATTTCAGTTGTTCAAAAAGAATTATTAGAAAATACTACGAAAGTAGAAAAAATCAATAGTGAAAAAAATATTTTATTGGAACGTAAAAAATATGAAGTTGAAGATCAAAAACTACATGATAACTTGTTACAATTAAAAGAACGTCAATTAAAACTAGAAAGTGATATTCATACTTTAGAAGAAGAAATTGAGTCCTGCAATCGAGAAATTGAAGCGCAGATGAAATTACAAACTGAAATAGAGGAACAATATCATAAAGAAAAAGAAACAAGAGAGCAAATTGAAAAAAAATTAACAGGTTTATTAAGAGAAAATTCTACTTTGGAGTATAATATTCATCAATTACAAGAAAGTATTGAACATGGGAGTACACTTCCTTATGCAGTGCGTTCTATTCTAGAATCACCAAAGTTAAGAGGAATTCATAACGCAATTGGAAATTTAATTGAAGTTACAGAAGAATATGCAACAGCGATTACAACATCTCTAGGGCTTGCTTCTACTTATTTAGTTGTTGATAATGAAGTGGTAGCAAAAGAAGCTATTCAATATTTAAAGCAAAATAATATTGGAAGAGCAACTTTTTTCCCAATTTCTATTATTAAAGAAAAAAGTGTTGATGCATCTACATTACAAATATTAAAAGCAGAAAAAGGATTTATTGGAATTGCGTCTGATTTAGTTCAATATGCTCCTACCTATCAAGGAATTATTCGCAATCAATTAGGAAATGTTATTGTTGTTTCAAATTTAGATACGGCAAATCTTATTAGTCGTAAGATTGATTACCATTATAAAATAGTAACTTTAGATGGTGAATTATTACATGTTGGTGGTTCTTTGACAGGAGGAAATCAGAAGAATAATAGAAGTATTTTAACTGAAAAATATGAATTAGAACATGCTTTACAACAACAAAAAGAACTATTAGAACAAATTCATTTACTAGAAGAATCTATTAATCAACACGATCATGACTGTCGTTCTATTGAAGATAAAATTTATGTAGAAAATAAAGAATTGTTAGCTAAAAAAGAAATTAAAGAACAGAAAACAAATTTATTAAAAGAATTTGAGTCACATCTTGTACAAGTAGAAAAAGAAGTAACTGGAACACAACATTTATTAGATGGTAATTTAAGTGAGGAAGAAGAGCATGTACTTACTTCTTATTATCAAGCCGTAGAAGATAAGAAAAAAACAGAAATCCATCTAGAAGAATTGAAAAATCAAAAGGACAATTTTTCTGCTGATTTACAAGATTTTGAGTTTTCTCTTCGCCAAGAAAATTCTGCTTTTTATACAAAAAATAAAGAATTAAAAGAGTTAGAAATCGCAACGAATCGCATGGATGTTAAGTTGGATCATTTGTTAACGGAATTAAATGAAAACTATCATCTTACTTATGAAACAGCTGCTGCAACTTACGAATTAAAGTTAGAAGTATCAGAAGCTAGAGAAACGTTAAGTAAATTGAAACAAACAATCCGTGAGCTTGGAACAGTCAATCTTGGGGCAATTGAAGAGTATGATCGTGTGAATGAACGTTATACATTTTTAAATCAACAAAAGGAAGATTTAAGTAAAGCAGAGGATACATTGTTAGAGATTATTCATGAGATGGATATGGTGATGGAAACAGAATTTGAAAAAACATTCAAGGCCATCAATGAGAATTTTTCAACAACATTTAAGGAATTATTCAAAGGTGGGACTGCTACTTTAAAATTAACAGATCCTAGTAATTTACTAGAAACAGGAATTGAAATTGTAGCTTCACCTCCTGGTAAAAAGTTAACTAGTATTTCACTGCTTTCTGGTGGAGAAAAAACGTTTACTGCAATTAGTTTATTGTTCGCGATATTAAAATCAAGACCTGTACCATTTTGTATTTTAGATGAGGTAGAAGCTGCTTTAGATGAAGTCAATGTGGATAGTTTTGGTGAATATTTACTTCATTTAAAAGATAAAACGCAATTTATTTTAATTACGCATAAGAAACGTACAATGGAATATGCAGATATATTATATGGAATTACTATGCAAGAATCTGGAGTTAGTAAATTAGTAAGTGTTAAATTAGAAGAAATTCAAAAATAATAAATGATTGAAAATTACATATTTAAGTGTTATATTGTTATAGGAGGTATGTAATATGAAAGATAAAATTGATCATAGTGAATGGCTAAAGAAAATCACATATTGTTTATATATTGTAATTGTACTTTTAGCCATCAATAGTATTTTATTAATTGTTGTGATTGGAAATAGTAGTGCAAGTAGAGCATTTAGTTCTAGCTCAACCGGACAGGATGGCACTGGGGAACAAACAGATAGTCAAGAAGAGGAATTGCCTTATGATGTGAGTGCATTTATTGAAATGACTTCAGATCAAGCTTTAGAAGCAATCAAATCAAGTGAAATGAAAGTTATTTATTTTGGACGTTCTGGCTGTGGATTTTGCCGTCAATATGTTCCTGTTTTAACTGCATTACAGGATACGTATGGATTCCAAACAATTTATGTAGATACTGATAAATTGACTTCCGCTGATGCAGAAAAATGGATGGCTTTGAACGAATACGTGCAACAAAATTTTGGACTTACTCCTTTTACTTTAGTCGCAAAAGATGGAGGTTATGTTGCCGCACAACTTGGTGCAATGAATGAAGAAGGATTAGCGGCCTTCTTAGAAAGTAGTGGATTTCAAAAAAAATAGAATCTAATCAATAGATTCTTTTTTTAATATCTATTATAACTAAAGTTTTCTTATAAAAAAATATAAAGTTACAGTATATAAAATAGTTAAGAGTGATTCATTATTTGGAAAAGGTTATAATTTATGTTACACTATTACAAGTAGAATTTAGGTGATAATATGTTAAAAGTAGTAGATTTAGGGTTACGATTTCAAACTAGGATTTTATTTGAGAATGTAAACTTAGAATTTCAAAATGATAGTTGTTATGGAATTATTGGCGCTAATGGTGCTGGGAAATCTACTTTTTTAAAATTATTAAGTGGTGAAATAGAATCTACCAAAGGAGAAGTCATTGTTGGAAAAGGAGAACGTATTTCGGTATTAAAACAAAATCACAATGCATATGATGATTACACTGTATTAGAAACGATCATTATGGGTGATGTAGAATTATATCAAATTATGAAAGAAAAAGATGCTCTTTATAGTAAAACTGATTTTTCGATGAAAGATGGAATACGCGTTTCTGAATTAGAGGCCCGTTTTGAAGAAAAAAATGGATGGCAAGCTGAAAGCAATGCTGCTATTTTACTTGCAGGGTTGGGACTTTCCAATGAGTATTTAAATCAAAAGATGAGTGCACTTAAAGATCGTGATAAAGTGAAAGTGCTACTTGCTAGTGCTTTATTTGGCAATCCGGATATTTTGCTTTTAGATGAACCTACCAACGGATTGGACGCAGAAAGTATTTTATGGTTAGAAGAATTTTTAATCAACTTTAAAAATACTGTACTTGTCGTATCTCATGATCGCCATTTTTTAAATCAAGTATGTACTCATATGTTAGATATTGATTATGAAAAAATTACATTATTTGTGGGTAATTATGATTTTTGGTATCAATCTAGTCAGTTGATTCAAAAACAAATGCGCGATTCTAATAGACGAAAGGAAGAAAAAATAAAAGAATTAGAAGATTTTATTCGCCGTTTTAGTGCAAATGCTTCTAAATCCAAACAAGCTACTTCTCGTAAAAAATCTTTAGAAAAAATTGTATTAGAGGAGATAAAACCATCCAGCCGTAAATATCCTTTCATTCAATTTGATATAGAAAGGCCTCTTGGAAAAGAAGTTATCAAATTAGAAAAAGTAAATTATAGTATAGATGGAAAACCAATCCTTCAAAATTTTAATTTAACGATTCACCCTAATGATAAAATTGCTCTGATTGGAAATAATGAAATTGCGAAAACGGCATTACTTCGTATTCTATCAGGAGAAGTGAAACCAGATAGTGGAACAATCCAGATTGGCTCGACTGTAAAAATATCTTATTTTGCGAAAAATCATGATGCTTACTTTCAAAAAGATATTTCTTTAGCAGAATGGTTACAAAATGATTCAAAAATAAAAGATGAAAGTTTTGTTCGTGGTTTTTTGGGAAGAATGCTATTTTCTGGTGATGAATCATTAAAGAAAGTAACAGTATTATCTGGTGGTGAAAAGGTAAGAGCTATGTTTTCTAAAATCATGTTAGAAAAAGGGAATGTGCTTCTTATGGATGAACCTACGAATCATTTAGATATTGAAGCGATTACTGCTTTGAATGAGGGACTTGCAAAGTATAAAGGTGCATTAGTTTATGCAACATTTGATCAAGAGTTGATTGAAAGTATTAGTAACCGTTTGATTGAAATATTTGAGGATGGAACGTATCGCGATAAACAAATGTCATATCTAGAATATATTCAAAAATTTAAAACACAAAATTAGGCTATTTACATACAATACCATAAAGAGGTGACACAATGTACGGTAGAATGATGTATCCACCAAGATATGGACGCCCTCGTTATGGGAGACCTAGATATAATACAAACTATGGATTTGGAGTACCCTTCTTATTAGGAGTTGCAACTGGTTCCATTCTGACTCCATATTATAATCCATATTATTCGTATTATCCATACTACTATTAAAGAGCATTCAAATGAATGCTCTTTCTCTTTATATTAAAATTTAACATATATAATATTATCTTCTTTTTTTAAAACTTTTTGCTTTGTATGATTTTTTTTCAATATATTAGCCAATTGTATTAATATAAGATCTTCAGTCACACAAAATTCTTTTGCAAGTTTTTTAATTAATGGATAATTATGATAGATATTCAAATTTTGTAATTTGTTATATCCACCTAATTTATCTAATAATATATTTTGTGGTACTAAGATATGGAGAGCAAAATCAAATGCTCGGAATTTTTCTAATTCTCGTGCAGTCAGTTTTCCTTGAATACTACCACAATGATACGCTAACCATAATCGATAGTCGTTTCTCGTCATATGAATTTCCTTCGCTACGCATAATAATAAATTAAAATGGAACAAATACATGCGAGTAGAATGAGTGCTACTACTTGTAATATTGTTTTTTTCATAGAATCCTCCTAGATTAAACGAATTTCATTTTCAGAGAAGAAAGGTTTATCTTTATTGATACGGTCAAAGAATAAGATACCATTTAAATGATCAATTTCATGTTGAAAAGCAATGGATAAATCTTCTCTTGCACGAATACGTATCATATTACCATCTTCATCATAGCCTTCTACTGTAACACGTGCATATCTTGGAACATGTCCTTCCACTTCACGATTTACACTTAAACATCCCTCACCTGCATCGGCAGCAATCATTTCTGCAGAATTACTCACAATAACAGGGTTAATGACTACGTAGTTATCAAACTTACCTTCTTCGTATTCATCCACAATGACAATAATACGTTTTCCAATTCCTAGTTGTGGAAATGCAAGCCCCATACCAGGTCGTAAATTATATTTTTCAGCTTTTTCTTCAATTTGACTGAATGTCAAATGATCAATAATATGTTGAATTGTCTTTCTATCTTCCTTACTTAAGGGAAAAGTAACCTCTTTACTAATTGTACGTAAACGTTTATCTTTCTCATCTAATATATTTAAAGGTTTAAACATACACATCCACCCCATTTGCACCTATTTTATCACAAATATATAAAATTAAAAAGGAAAAATATAAAATTCTATGAAAAAAGAAGAGCAATTCTCTTCTCTTAGTTACCCCAAGCTCTAGCTCCGATAATGATGACTAATAGGATAAATAGAACTAGAATGATAGCAGCACCATATCCAGCACCATATCCACCATTAGAGTAGCCTCCACCACAAGGGTTTCCGCAGCCATATCCTTGGTATCCTCCGTAATAATACATAATGTCCCTCCTATCTAGGTCTAATATATTGTATTATTTCTGGATAAATGTGTTAATGAAAAAGTCCTAGTTTGAAGATTTTTTTAGAAAACATTGAAAGAACAATTTAGAATATGATATGATATTAATATAGGTGATCATATGAATGTACCCAAAAGATATCGCGATTTGATTCGTGACATGGATAAACCTTTATTTTTTGTAACAACGGCGTTGTTTATTTTTGGATTGCTTAATATTGTCACTGCTTCTAGTCAGGCATCAGTTTTAAAATATAATGCATCATTATATGATTTTTTTAACAAGCAGTTACTCTTTTTAATCGGTGGATTTGTAGTATTTTTCTTTTTATTAAAAGAACCAACTCATCGTTACCGTTTTTTAAGTTTATTGGCTTTTGTAGGTGTAGTTGGATTAATGGTTTACTTATCATTATATGGAACTTATAACAAAGGTTCTTTAAACTGGATTCGTATTGGTCCTTTTTCTCTTCAACCGAGTGAATTTGCAAAACCAACTATGATTATGTGCCTTTCCATTTTGTTTGAAACTTTTTATAAGAAATTACGAACAACAAACCAAAATCACTATGATTTAATTGGTATTATTTTATTTGTAGGTTGTATTTTTCCTATTTTCGTTTATTTTCAAAGTGATCTAGGTACTATGATTATTTTGTTTAGTTTATTTATTGGTATGTTTTTGGCAAGTCCCATTTTACGAATCGATAAATTTAAAACTATAACATTAGGTTTCATTTTATTACTTGTAGCAAGTTCTATGTTAATTATGAAAAATGGACAGTTATTAACAGACACACAACGTAGTCGTTTAGATTTTTTTAACCCATGTGAGGAATATGAAAGCGGTGGATACCAAATTTGCAATGGATTTATTGCTATTAATGATGGGGGATTATTTGGGGTAGGAATTGGAAATAGTAAGCAAGTTTCTTATATTCCAGAATCTCATACCGATAGTGTGTTTGCTATTATTGCCGAGGAGTATGGATTTTTAAAATCAACGATTATTTTTATTGCCTATCTTATTATTTTATATCGAATTTTAAAATTAGCAATGTATACAAATACCATACGTGGTAGATATATTTGTTTCGGGGTAGCACTTTATATATTTTTACATGTTGTAGTAAATTTAGGTGGTTTATTTGGTGTAATGCCATTAACGGGTGTACCACTTCCATTTTTAAGCTATGGTGGTTCATTTACTTTATCTTTAATTATTGCACTAGGTATGGTACAACGTGTCCATATTGAGACAGTCAATCAAAAAATAGATGTTTAATCTATTTTTTTGGTATGGCAATTAAAATAACTTCTGTTGGGTAAATATTTCCACCATGATATCTTAAATAATATTGATATGTATTTTGAGCCATTTCTTCTATCATATTTGGTATTTTCCAAATGTCTTCTAAGTTGTGATAGACAGAAATCAAAAGTTTTGGATGTTCTTCTTGAATATGTCTTTTAGCGCCTTGTAAAGCTTTTTGTTCACTACCTTCAATGTCCATTTTGATGATAGTTATGGTATCTTTAATTTCTTCATCTAAAGAAACAACATCGATTGGTTTATCTCCATTGTTTGATACACTATTTGCGGATAGGTCACTTGTATTTTCTTTTAAATATAATGTTCCTTTTTGATCCATAACCGCTTGATTGTGAATTTCAATATTGTTTAAATGTTTTGTATTTTGTTTTAAATAATCCAACATATTTTCAGAAATTTCATATGCATATATTTTTTGGTAACTATTTTCTCCATAATTACGAATATAGTCTAAAATTGTGTCGCCTATATAGGCACCAAGATCCACAAATATTTCATTTTGACAAGCTAATAAATCTAAATCAAAATAATGGTCGTAATTCTTTTCTTGACAAGGCTCTAACACCGTCATGTCATATTGATACCAATTTTTTAAAACCGAATACAGCACTTTTTTAGATCGATAATCATTTAAATTTTGATAAAGCCAATTTAATTCTTCATAATGGCTTTTAAGTAATTGAGCAGTTAACCTGAAATGTTCATATTCACCTTGCTCAATATTCAGTTTTCCCCAATATGGGTACTTTGCAAAATAATCTTCTAGTATTTTTTGAAGTTCTGGTATTAATGCTAAAAAAGATTGCTTTGTTTGCTTAAAAATTTCTTCTTCTGATTGTGAATTTATTTGTTGCATAAAATGATAAAACTTTTGATCAATTTGGTTCATATGTTTCTCCTTTTCTTTAAAAAAATGTATGCAAAAGGTAAGGATATTATGAACATTTTTACATTGACAATTATTTGAAAAAACACTATACTAATAAAAGAAACAGTAGAAAGAAGGAACAAAGATGGAATTAAAAGGTTCAAAAACAGAACAAAACTTAATGGCTGCATTTGCAGGAGAAAGCCAAGCAAGAAATAAATATACTTATTATGCTAGTAAAGCAAAAAAAGATGGGTATGAACAAATTGCTGCAATTTTTGAAGAAACCGCTGGAAATGAAAAAGAACATGCTAAAATGTGGTTTAAATTATTACATGGTGGAGAAGTTCCAAGCACAAAAGAAAACTTGTTAGATGCTGCAAGTGGAGAAAACTACGAATGGACAGAAATGTATGATGAATTTGCCAAAGTAGCAAAAGAAGAAGGATTTGAACATATCTCATTCTTATTTACTGAAGTTGCTAAAATTGAAAAACAACATGAAGAAAGATATCGTAAGTTGCTTCAAAATATTGAAGATGGAAAAGTATTTAAAAGTGAACAACCTAAAATGTGGATTTGTCGTAATTGTGGTCATATTCATTTTGGTGATGAAGCACCAAAAGTATGTCCTGTCTGTGCACACCCACAAAGCTATTTTGAACAAAAATCAGAAAATTACTAATACAAAAAGACAAAACTTGTCTTTTTTCTTTTATCTTTATGATATAATGAAAATAGGGAAGTGACGAGAGTGAAAAAAGTAATTACAGTAGACGGAAATGAAGCATGTAGCAGAACTGCATATTTATTTACAGAATTATCTGGTATTTATCCAATTACGCCATCCAGTCCAATGGCGGAACATATCGATGAATGGAGTAGTCACGGGGTAACAAACTTATTTGGAACAACTGTTAAGGTTGTTGAAATGCAAAGTGAAGCAGGTGCTGCTGGAATGATTCATGGGGCATTACAAGCAGGTACTTTAGCTACTACTTTTACCGCTAGTCAAGGATTACTTTTGATGATCCCAAATATGTATAAAATGGCAGGCGAAATGTTACCATGTGTGATGCATGTAGCTGCCCGTTCTTTATCTACACATGCGTTAAGCATTTTTGGGGATCACCAAGATATTTATGCGGTAAGAGCAACTGGATTTGCAATGCTTGCTTCTTCTAATGTACAAGATGCTTCTTATTTATCTGCTGTTGCTCATCTTTCAGCAATTGAAGCCAGTATGCCATTTTTACATTTCTTTGATGGATTCCGTACTAGTCACGAAATTCAAAAAATAGAAGTTTTAGAAAAGGAAGATTATGCTCCACTTATCAACCAAGAAGCGTTGAATCATTTTCGTCAAAAAGCGTTACAACCGATTCATCCTGTCACAAGAGGAACCAATCAAAATGATGATATCTATTTTCAAATGATGGAGTCACGAAATTTAAATTATGATGTATTACCTGATATTGTGAATCAATATATGGAAAAAATTAATGCACTTGCTGGGACCAATTATGCACCATTTTGTTATTATGGAAGTGAAAATGCTAAAAAAGTCATTGTAGCGATGGGTTCTGTTTGTGATACGATTAAAGAAACAATTGATGCCATGGAAGAAGAAGTAGGCCTTGTTGAAGTTCATTTGTATCGTCCATTTAGTGCGAAATATTTAAAGAAAGTAATGCCTGCATCCGTTACTAAAATTGCGGTGTTAGATCGTACGAAAGAAGCAGGAAGTATTGGAGAACCTCTTTATTTAGATGTATGTAGTGTATTTGGACAACAAGCCACAGTTGTAGGCGGGAGATATGGTTTATCTAGTAAAAATACAACGCCGGCACAAATTCAAGCAGTATATAAAATGTTAGATCATCCTACTCATCCATTTACAATAGGTATCCAAGATGATGTCACGCATCTTAGCTTGAAAGTAGATCCTTTGTTTCAAGTAGATCCTACAGATGAATTACTCATCTATGGTTATGGTAGCGATGGTATGGTAAGTGCCGGAAAATCTTTAATTCAAATGGTTGGAAATACGACCAACCAATATGTACAAGGTTATTTTGAATATGATTCTAAAAAATCGGGTGGTGTAACCATTGGACATTTGCGTTTTTCTGAAGATAAAATTCGTAAACCATATTATGTGGAACATCCTCGTGTTATTGTGATTACCAAGGATAGTTACTTATCTGAATTTGATTTATTTGATTCCATTCAAGAAAACGGAATCTGTTTGATTGAAACAAGTCTATCACAAGAACAATTGATGCATAAGATGAGTTCTATCAATTTACAACATCTAAAAGAAAAACAAATTCAAATTTATACTATCAATGCAGGAAAAATTGCGAGAAATCATGGATTAAAAAATAAAATTAGTATGATTATGGAATTAGCGATTGTATCGGTTTCACATTTGGTTTCTATGGAACAAGCAAAAACATTCTTAAAAGAATATATTGAACATAAATTTTTTAAAAAAGGGAAAGAAATCGTAGAGGCTAACTTAAATGCATTAGAAGCAGTAGAAGGTGAGATTACACCAATTCAAGTAGAAGAAGATATGTTTTTTCCTGAAATTCAAGCAAATTCTTTTTATGAAATGATGCGCAAACGAAAAGGTTACGAGTTACCTGTTTCTACTTTCTTAGAAAATAGAGATGGAACATTTACCAAACAAACCGCTGGAAATGAAAGAGGAATTAGTGAATTTGTACCAAAATGGTTAAACAATTCATGTATTCAATGTAATGAGTGTTCATTTGTCTGCCCTCATGGTGTTATTCGTCCTTATCTATTGAGCCAGGAAGAGTATGATGCAGCACCAGAAATTGTGAAGTCTAAGTGTATTAGACCACATCATCCTAATTTAAAGGATTATTACTATTTAGTTGCGATTTCGGTTAAAAATTGTACTGGATGTGGAGTTTGTATTCATACTTGTCCTGGCTTGAAAGGAGAAAAGGCTTTAATATTTGAAACACTAGAAAAACAAATATTGAATCAAGAACAAGAAATTTTTGATTATGTAAGTAGCCATATAGGGAATAAAAAAGTGTTACCAAATACAACAGTGATTGGAAGTCAATTTGAACAACCATCGTTTGCTTTTTGTGGCGCATGTGCTGGTTGTGGAGAAACAGCTTATATAAAATTATTAACGCAACTTTTCCCTCATGAATTAATGATTGCGAATGCAACAGGATGTTCTTCTATTTATGGAGGAAGTGTGCCATCTTTTCCATATGATTTACCATGGGCAAGCTCATTGTTTGAAGATAATGCTGAATATGGTTATGGAATGCTCTTAGGAAATAAAGTCATTCATCATGAAATGGAAACAATTATTGAAGCAAATGCATCTCATCCAACTTATCCAATTTTGAAAAAATGGATTATGTGTCAGGATGATAAAGAAGCTTGTTCGCAAATTGTAAAAGAACTAGAAGGAAAAGAAATTCCAGAAGCTTTAAAACCATATCAAGAATATTTCTTACCAAAAATGATATGGACAATCGGTGGTGACGGTTGGGCATATGATATCGGTTTTGGTGGAATAGATCATGTACTTTCTAGTAATGATGATGTCAATATTTTAGTTTTGGATAGTCAAGTATATTCAAATACTGGAGGTCAATCCTCAAAAGCAAGTCCAAAAGGTGCGATTGCTTCGTTTGCGACAAGTGGAAAACAAAATGCCAAAAAAGATTTAGCACGTATGTTACTTGCATATCCACATGTTTATATTGCAACAGTATCATTGGGAGCAAACATGATGCATGTGATTAGAACACTAAAAGAAGCAGCTGCATACCATGGGCCTTCCATTGTCATTGCCTATACACCATGTATTTCTCATGGAATTGATGGTGGAATGGAAAACAGTGTTTCTATGGAGAAACTGGCAACTGAATGTGGATACTTTCCAATCTTTCATTATGATCCCGTAGCCAAGAAATTTTATCTAGATAGCAAAGAACCTAACTTTGATTTATATGACCAATTTTTACAAAGTCAAACACGATATAAAATGCTTTCTAAAATCAATCCAGAACATGCTACGGAGTTATTAAATGCAAATAAGGAAAATGCGAAGGAACGATATGCATATTATAAGATGTTAAGTGAACAAAATGTATAGTTTGTAAAGTTGTGTCAAATGGGTAAAATAAAAAGGAATTTCTATATTCCTTTTTGTTTTCATATGTTATACTGTGATTGTAGGTTAGGCGACTGCAGTGCTTTGCTTATGGCATGAGAACAGGCATAAAAGAATAAAGGGAAAACTGTCTTCCGAAAACAGTTTTATAAAAGATAAAAAGGCCTAACCAATCATATAGCACCTTAGGGTGTTATTTTTTTTTTAAACAAAAACGAAACTGTCCCCCTGAGAACAGTTTCATAAAAGAATAAAAAGGGGTTGGCTAGTGTGATACTAGCACCAACTCGGATTTCCGAATTGGTGCTTTCTATACTAACTTAAAATGTTTCAAATGTCAAGCATTTTTTGAAGTAATTTTTAAAAATTATTTTGATTACCCTTTTGTAGCTTATAAAATAAAGAAAAAAATAATTTATGAAATAAAAAATTAGTCTATAGTATAGTAAAAATGAAAAATTTAAAGTACAATATAAAGTAATCAATTTGGCGGTGATAGTATGCAGGAGAGTAAATATTATTACAATGGGATTCCTTTATCAAAATATTGTAAAGATAATGGAATCAATATAAAAACAATAAGATCTAAAATATGGAAGAAAAAAAATAATCCAAAATATAGTCAATATACAGAACAACAAATCATTGATATGGCAGTTGAATCCTCTGGATCGGGAATAAAATATATGTATGAGGGCATGTCACTTAGACAATATTGTATTCAAAATGAAATCAATTATGATACGATTACCTCTAGAATAGAAAAATTAAAAAAAGAAAATCCTAATTTATCAAATGACCAAATTGTACTTGCTGTATTGGAACAATTTCAAAATAAAAATTATCATTATTTTTATGAGGG
>CANQAF010000022.1 GCA_947588975.1 uncultured Bacilli bacterium | reverse complement strand
TGGAAAGTAATTGGTTACTTGCTATTTCCTTTGATTTTTGATATGATAATACTATAGAGGTGGGAACGTGAAAAAGGGATTTACATTAGCAGAATTATTAGGTGTTATTATTATACTTGCATTGGTTAGTTTAATTGCAATTCCAGCAGTTACAGATTCGCTTAACACTCAAAAAAAGAATCTATGCGAGGTTCAAATTTCAAATATAATCGCAACTGCAAAAGAATGGGGAGTAGACCACATGTTGCAGTTACCTGATGAAGGTGGAAAATTAGAAGTTAAGGTTTCTGAACTGATTCGTCAAGGTTATTTGACTGGTGATAAAAATGCAAAAACAGAAGATGATCGATATAAAGTTATTAACCCAAATACCAAAGAATATTTTAGTCCAGATCCTACGATTACCATTACAAAAGTCGGTAAAAAATATGTTTATACTATGGATGATGTTACAGTGAAAAGTTGTCAATCATAAAAAAGCTTTTAAAGCTTTTTTTCATAGACTTTCTTACCTGTTTTTGTTAAAATAAGGTTGGTGGTACTATGTTATATACTTCATTAGAAAATAAAAAAATAAAAGATTTAAAAAAACTTAACTCTAAAAAATATCGTGATAAAACAGGACTCTTTTTAGTAGAGGGAGAGCATTTAGTATTAGAGGCATATAAAACAGGTTATTTAAAAGAATTGATTTTAGAACAAGATGCGATTTTACCATTAGATGTACCAACATCTTATGTAACGAATGATATATTAAATGTTCTTACACAATTAGAAACACCTTCTCCAATGATTGCCGTTTGCAAAAAACAAGAAAGTGAAACGTTAGGAGATCGTATTTTATTATTGGATGATATTCAAGATCCAGGTAATTTAGGAACTATCATTCGTAGTGCAGTTGCATTTCATGTAGATACCATTGTACTTGGATCTGGCTGTGTGGATCTATATAATTCTAAAACCATTCGTGCTACACAAGGAATGTTATTTCATATCAATATTATTCGTAGAAATTTAGAAGAAATGATTCATCAATTGAAAGAAAATCAATATATCATATATGGAACTAAAGTTACTCATGGAAAAAATATAAAAGATATTGCAAAAACGAAAAAGTCTGCTATAATAATGGGCAATGAGGGAAATGGAGTCTCAGAGTACTTATTGGATCTTTGTGATGAATATCTATATATTCCTTGCAATGAAGTATGTGAAAGTTTAAATGTGGGGGTTGCAACTAGTATTATTTTATATGAATTAGATAAGTAGGTGTTGCTATGGAATACTTATATGTTGGTGATATTGTAAATACGCATGGCATTAAAGGAGAAGTTCGTATTTTATCAGATATCGAATATAAAGATTTCATTTTTAAACCTGGTGTTCATCTTTACATTGGAAAAAAGAAAGAAAAGCAAACGATTGAAAAATACCGCTTTCATAAAATATATGACATGGTTATTTTTGAAGGTATTCATGATATCAATGATGTATTAGTATTCAAAGGAGAACCTGTTTATATCAATCGTGAAGAAGTGGTATTTCCTAATTTTTTGACACAAGATTTGATTGGCATGGATGTAATCTGTTTAGATCAGAATCAAGGAAAAGTTACGGATATTATCCATACTAAAGCTCAAGATTTATTGGTTGTGTTAAAAGATAATCATGAATATATGATTCCTTATGTAGATGCTTTCATTCAAAAGGTGGATTTGCAACATAAAAGAATATATATAGAATATATAAAGGGGCTATTCGATGAAAATTGATATATTAACATTATTTCCATCTATGTTTGATTCAGTATTTGAAGAATCCATATTAGGAAGAGCAATTCAAAATAAACAGGTAGATATTCACATTCACAATATTCGAGATTATTCAAAGGATCCACATAAAAAAGTTGATGATTATGGTTTTGGTGGTGGGAAAGGTATGGTTTTAATGCCACAGCCTATTTATGATGCCATTCAATCCGTGAAAACTAAAGATAGTTTAGTCATTATGATGACACCGCAAGGTATTCCTTATAAACAAACAATTGCTTATGAATTGTCTAAAAAGAAACATATTATTTTATTATGTGGTCATTATGAAGGATTTGATGAACGTATTCGTGATATGGTGGATATGGAAATTAGTATTGGAGATTTTATTTTAACAGGTGGAGAAATTGCAAGTATGGCTATTATTGATAGTATTGTGAGACTGATTCCTGGAGTCATTGAAGAAGAATCCCATATACAAGAATCGTTTCATAATAATTTACTTGATTATCCAGTTTATACAAAACCCATTGATTTTAATGGACATAAAGTTCCAGATGTCTTATTATCTGGGCATCATGAAAATATTCGTAAATGGAGATTAGAGCAAAGTATTTTAAAAACACAGAAAAGAAGACCAGATTTATTAGAAAAGAGTTGAGTGTATGAAAGCAAAACATTATGTTGTACAAAAAGTAAGAAAGAAAGCAGATAAAGTCACATTCTCTCATAAACAATTAGATGGGTTTAAAGTAACACCCCATAATCATTTAAGCTATCCTGGTATTTCTGTAAATTCGATGTTGATTGTAAAACCAAGTCTCATTGAAAAATTACTTAAGAAAAAAAATCAAAGAAAATTAGATTATTATTTACAATATATTATTTCTTTACTAGATTCTAATAATGATAATGATGATAGTACATTTCGAATTGCACTTAATGATTTAACGCGTTATCGTGAAATTGTAGAATATAAGTATCGTAAGTACTTAGATGATAAATATATCAATTTATTGTTAAAAAAAATTGATTTATTGGAACATGAAATTAAAAGTAAAATGATGTATAAAGAACAGTTAAAAAGTTATCAAACATATCAACCAGTAATGGAAGAATATGAAGCAGAAAAAGGAAAAGCAAGATAATATTGATATTGATGAATTAAAAAAGAAAGAAAAACAGTATATTTATTCACATTGATACACTGATTATAATGTATTTTTAGCTCTTTACAAACATAAAATATTATGATAGAATGTTTAAAGTGATCCGCTGAAATGCTATAAAGTATGTTTATGATCATGGTAAAAAAGAAAGGAAGCATGACATCATGAATTTAGTTGAAAAAATTACTAAAAGTCAAATTAGAACAGATTTACCTGAATTTCGTGTTGGAGATACTGTTAGAGTCGATGTAAAAATCATTGAAGGTAAACGTGAAAGAATTCAAGCTTTTGAAGGAATTGTCATTGCAATTAAAGGTAGTGGAGTTTCAAAGAACTTTATTGTTCGTAAACTTTCTGCAGGCGTTGGAGTAGAAAGAACTTTCCCAATGAATTCACCAAAAATTGATTCAGTAACTGTTATTAGAAAAGGTAAAGTAAGAAGAGCAAAACCTTATTACTTAAGAACTTTAGTAAGTCAACCTAAAATCAAAGAAAGAAGAGATAAGGCAGCTTAATGCCTTATTTTTTGTAGAAAAGAGGAATTCTATGAAATGGATAAAGGAATATATATCTTATATTTTAATTATTGCTGTTGTGTTATTACTTAGAATTTTTATCATATCGCCTGTACAAGTAGATGGTTCTTCTATGGTACCTTCATTAAACGATAATGACATATTACTTTTAAAAAAGTATGATCATAGCTATGAACGTTTTGATATAGTGGTATTAAAATATAATAATGAAAAACTTGTGAAACGTGTAATAGGCCTTCCTGGAGAAACGATAGTATATCGCAATAATACGCTTTGGGTAAATGGGAAAAAGGTAGAAGAACAATTTTTGCCTACAAATATTAAAACATCCGATTTTGATTTAAGTAAGATTGGTTATACAGAAATACCTAAAGGTTATTATTTTGTAGTAGGAGATAATAGGGGGGATTCATTAGATAGTCGTTTTATTGGCTTGATTCCAAAAAATGATATAGAAGGGACTGTAACTTTTCGGTTATTTCCATTTTCGGCATTTGGAAAAATTGACTAATATTTTCTAAAATAACTTGCGTTTGCATATGATATAGTGTATATTATATATGTACTTGTTCGTGGTGAGATAGAGTCTCCAACTTTTTACTAGGAACAGGCGAATTTAAATGAGAGGAGAAAGAATATGGCTTTAACAAAAGAAAAAAAGGAAGAAATTGTTAAAAAATATGCAAGAAATGAAAAAGATACTGGATCTGCAGAAGTTCAAATTGCAATTTTAACAGAAGAAATCAATGAATTAACAGAACATTTAAAACAACATACACATGATTTTCATTCTAGACGTGGACTACTTAAAAAAGTAGGGCAAAGACGTAGTATGTTACAATATTTGTTAAAAACAGATGTAACTAGATACCGTGCTATCATCAAAAGTTTAGGATTAAGAAAGTAATGATAAAATGTAGGCACTTATTTTTAAGTGTCTTTATTTTTATTTATAAATGTTTTATAATAAAATAGAAATGAGGTATTAAGAAATGAAGAAAGTATTTGAATTTGATTTTAGAGGAAGAAAGTTGATAGTGGAACACGGTGAACTTGCGAAACAAGCAAGTGGAGCAGTATTAATCAGATATGGAGATACAGTTATTTTATCCACTGCTGTTGTATCAAAAAATGTGAATGTATTAGCAGACTTTTTTCCACTTATGGTCCTTTATCAAGAAAAATTATATTCAGTAGGAAAAATTCCAGGTGGGTTTATTAAGCGTGAAGGTCGTCCAACGGATAATGCAACATTAGCGGCACGTATGATTGATAGACCAATGCGTCCACTTTTTCCAGAAGATTTTAAAAACGAGGTACAAATTGTAAATACAGTTTTATCAGTTGACCAAGATAATTCTCCAGAAATGGCTGCTATGTTTGGTTCCAGTTTAGCAACTTGTATTAGTCCTATTCCATTTGGTGGTCCTATTGCAGGGGTAAAAGTAGGACGTGTCAATGGAGAATTTGTGATTAATCCAACAATGGAGCAATTAGAAGTTTCTGATATTGATTTAACGGTAGCGGGAACCAAAGAGGCTATTAATATGGTAGAAGCAGGTGCTAAAGAGGCTTCAGAAGAAGATATGTTAGATGCTTTGATGTTTGGTCATGAAGCGATTAAAGAATTAATCACTTTTCAAGAAGAAATTATTCAAGCTGTTGGTGTTCCAAAAATGGAATATGAAAAATTGGAAATTACAGATGAATTAAAATCAGAAGTACGTGCTATGGCAACGGATGAAATTAACCGTGCATTACGTATTAAAGATAAGCTTGAAAGCTATGCTGCATTAGATGCAATTAAAAATCAAGTAGTAGAAAAATATACTGTTGAAAATGAAAATTTAAAACCAGAACAATTACAGGAATTAATTACTAAGGTAAAAGTAGTATTAGAAGATATTCAGTACGAAATTTTTAGACAAATTGTGGTAAAAGAAAAAACACGTGCAGATGGTCGTGCTATGAATGAAATTCGTCCACTTTCTACTGATATTGATTTATTACCAAGAACCCATGGTTCTGCATTATTTACAAGAGGACAAACGCAAAGTTTATCTATTGTTACATTGGGTGCTTTAGGAGAACATCAAATTTTAGATGGCCTTTCTATTGAGGATGAAAAAAGATTTATGTTACACTATAATTTTCCTCAATTCTCTGTTGGGGAAACCGGAAGATATGGAGCTCCTGGACGTAGAGAAATTGGACATGGTGCTTTAGGTGAAAGAGCACTTGCACAAGTAATTCCAGATGAAGATACATTCCCATATACGATTCGTGTTGTGTCTGAAATTTTAGAAAGTAATGGATCCTCTAGCCAGGCAAGTATATGTGCGGGCTGTATGGCACTTATGGCAGCAGGTGTACCAATCAAGGCCCCTGTTGCGGGAATTGCCATGGGTCTTATTACAGATGGTGATGATTATACCATTTTAACTGATATTCAAGGAATGGAAGATCATCTTGGAGATATGGATTTTAAAGTAGCAGGTACTAGAAACGGTATTTGTGCATTACAAATGGATATTAAAATTAAAGGAATTACAAAACAAATCTTACAAGAGGCTTTAGCGCAAGCAAAAGAAGCTAGAATGAAAATATTAGATGTTATTCAAGCTCAAATTGCAGAACCAAGAAAAGAATTAAGCCCATATGCACCAAAAACAATGACGTTCATGATTGATCCAGAAAAAATCAAGGATGTAATTGGTAAAGGCGGAGAAATGATCACTAAAATTATTTTAGAGTCTAGTAACGTAAAAACCGTAACAGATGCGAATGCTGTTAAAGTAGATTTAGAAGATGATGGTCGTGTCATCATATATCACTCTAACCAAGAGGTAATTGATAAAACTGCTGCTCGAATTCAAGAAATTGTTCGTGAAGTTGAACCTGATGTTATTTATAAAGGGAAAGTAGTTAAAGTAGAAGACTTTGGATGCTTTGTAGAATTATGGCCTGGTTGTGAAGGACTTGTTCATGTATCTCAATTGGCAGCAGAACGTGTAGAAAATCCAAGTGATATTGTTAAAGTTGGAGATGAAATTTTGGTCAAATCTATGGGTTATGATAAACGAGGCAGATTAAATCTCTCTAGAAAAGAAGCAATTAAATAGTTGCTTTTTTTAGTATATTATGGTAGTATAAGTGACTATTAGGTGATCATATGGAAAATATAAATAAAATAATGCGTAAAAAAAACTATAATAATATTCGTGAATTAATGAAAAGAGGTATTCCTTATTTTGATGCATTAAAACCAAGTATTATCATATTACAATGTTTACAATTAAATGACCCTAAACAATTATCGGTCATATATTTAACTCTAGGTGTTTATTTTCTAGATTATTATACTAAGTTAATTTATCAGAGAAATGAAAATCATATGGCAAAAGAAGAATTTAAAGATTATCTATGTCTTGCACATTTAGAAAATTTTCAAGATGTGATACAAGTATTTCAAGAAAAGCCTAATATGTTATTACATGCAGTAGACGCTAGTTATCAATTTTCATCTATGAATATTTTCGGCAAAATAAATATGGTTAAAAATTTAAGTGAAAGTGAGCACCAATATTTAAATGACTTGATTCCAACTCATTTGCCAGATCAAAAAATGTATGATAGTTGGGTAGATCCGGAACTTTATCAAAGATTTTATGCACAAGAATATCAAATCTTTTCTAATCAATGGGAAGATAGAAAACAAGATTATGTACTTCCAACTATATCGAGCTTTCTGAGAAATTTAGCAAAGCATGATTATTATAATTACAGTTCTAATATTGGAGAAATGACAGCTTATGATTATTTATATTCAAAATATCTTTTAGATTATGGGAGTGATTTATCTTCTTATGATATAAATCAAATGAAGTATCGTACTCGTTTTTTGGAAAAAAATACATATGAGATGTTAATACATGAATCATTTTATAATCCAGAATATATGCATGAATTATTAGACACATTTTTAAGTATAAAAACAGGTATGTTCCATTGTTTACAAGAGAATATTACAGAAGAGCAAATACAAAAATATGTAGAAACGCTTTATCCACAAGGATATTCTAAAATAAAAGAATTTCTTTAATTAAAGAAATTCTTTTATTTTTTCAAATGTTTCTTCTACAGTAAGATTTGGTTGATTTATATAACAAGGTTTTAAATGAACATGATAATGTTTTATTTCTTGTGAAATACCATTATTTTGTTGAATGGAAATTCCATCTGCGTTAAGGGCATTTTCTAATAATTTTTTCATTTTTTTAGTAATTTCCATAACATGCATAAGTGTATGATCATCAATGGTATCAATGTCCAATGTATGAACTTTTGGGACGATCAGCAAATGACCGGGACTGGTTGGATGAATATCCAAAAATACTTTCACAACACTATCTTCATATACTGTATAAGAAGGAATTTCTCCATTCATAATTTTACAAAATACACAATTCATTATAATCACCAAAATTATTATATCACATTTTTTCTTTTGTATTTAAAAAAGAACAAAATGTTCTTTTTCTGTGAATATCTGCGAATATTCCATTCTCTTTTGATAAAAAAAACATAATTTTATACAAAAGGTAGTGTAAATTTTAAAAATTTGATAAAATAATACTGTTGGAGATGAAAATTATGCATACATTAAAAATAGAAAACCTAACGGCTACAATTGAAGATAAAGTGATTTTGAACGATTTTAGTTTAACAATTCATTCGGGCGAGATTCATGCGATTATGGGCCCAAATGGAGCAGGGAAGTCTACTCTATCTAAAGTGATTATGGGAGATACCAATTATAAAGTCATTTCTGGAGATATTTTATATGATGATGTTTCTATTCTTTCTATGACAACGGATGAAAGAGCTCGTTTAGGCATTTTTTTAGGAATGCAGATGCCACTTGAAATAGAAGGAGTAACCAATGCAGATTTTTTACGTACTGCTATGCATGAAAAAGAAGGAAAAAATTTTCAATTAATGCATTTTATCAAAGATCTTAATCAAACCGTAGAACAACTTAAAATGAATCCCGAAATGATTCATCGTTCTATTAATCAAGGATTTTCTGGCGGAGAACGTAAGAAAAACGAAATTTTACAAATGTATTTATTGAAACCAAATATAGTTATTTTAGATGAGATTGATTCGGGGTTAGATGTTGACAGTTTAAAAATAGTTGGTGAAAATGTAGTGACATATCAAAACCAATCTAATGCTGGAGTATTAGTAATTACACATTATCAAAGATTGTTGGACTACATTAAACCAGATTTTGTGCATATTATGATTAATGGACATATTGTGAAAAATGGGGATGCTTCTTTAGTTGCTCTTATTGAAAAACAAGGTTACGAAAGTTTTATAGGAGAAATTTCTCATGAATAAGATTACGATTTTTCATGATCACATAGAATCTATACTTCAAGACAAAAATATTCAGGTAACAACAAAAAATGCAAATTCTGAATTTGATATTATGGAACTTCATTTGAAAGTAGTAGGATCTACGTCTTTAGAATTACATAATGCAAGTTTAGAAGATTTGAAAGTTAATGTTTTTGTTGATGTTCTTTCAAATGTAAATTTTGAATTATTTGAACTTGGAAATAATACATTATTCAAAGCACAATATCATTATAAATTGGAGTCAAACAGTTATACTCAAATTACTAAATTTTATGATTGTAATGAAGTAAAAGAGTTAGATATTATTGAGTTAAATGGTGAACATGCATATATCAAACATCATTTAAACAGTATTGCTAAAAAAACACAACGTTTGGATATGGTTGTATATCATAATGCTGCAGATACACATAGTGATATTGTGAATCATGGTGTTACTATTCAAGATGGAAAATTGCAGGTTCAGGTAACAAGTATTGTATATCAAGGAATGAAAAATTGTGTTGTAAATCAAAATAATCGTATTATTGTTATGAATGAGCAAAAGTCTAATATTAATCCTATTTTGTTAATTGAAGAACATGATGTGACTGCAAATCATGCAGCTTATATTGGAACATTTAAAGAAGACCAAATTTTTTATCTTATGAGCCGTGGAATTTCCAAAGATTTAGCAACGCAATTGCTTGTAAAAGGTTTTTTATTGGAATCAATTTCACAAGTAGATCAAATTCAACCAATTATAGAACAATATTGGAGGTGATAAAATGAATCGTGAAGATTTTGCAATGTTAACGCAAAATATCATTTATTTAGATAATGGTGCAACTACATTTAAACCTAAAGTACTTTCAGAAAGTATTGCTTCTTATTATAATCAATATTGTGCGAATGCACATAGAGGTGATTATGATCTTAGTTTAAAAGTAGATGAAATGTATGAACACACTAGACAATTAGTACAGGAATGGATTCATGCGAAACATACGGAGGAAATCATTTTTACATCAGGTGCAACTGATTCACTAAATAAAATTATTTTTGGATATTTTCGTTATTATTTACACGAAGGTGATGAAGTGTTATTAACTAAAAGTGAACATGCTTCTAATGTATTACCATGGTTTGAATTAGCGGATGATATGGGACTTGTTATTCGTTATATTGAATTAGATGAAGAAAAAAAAGTAACATTAGAAAATGTAGAACGTGCAATTACACCTAGAACAAAAGTAATTAGTATTGCACATATAACGAATGTAGTTGGTGATGTTCGACCTATTAAAGAAATCAACCAACTTGCTCATCAAAAAGGGATTCTTGTACTTGTAGATGGTGCTCAAAGTGTTCCACATATTCCTGTTGATGTACAAGATTTAGATATTGATTTTTTAGCTTTTTCTGCCCATAAAATGTATGGCCCTACTGGTGTTGGAGTATTATATGGGAAAAAAGAGTTATTAAATCAAATTCATCCTATTGAATTTGGTGGTGGAATGAATACATCATTTAGTAGTGATGGTATGCGTATATATCATGAGATTCCTTATTTATTAGAACCAGGAACACAAAATGTTGCAGATGTGATTGGTTTTGGCTGTGTATTATCTTATTTGCAGAATATCGGAATGCAGAAAATGAATGCGTATGAACAAGAATTACGTGCTTATGCGATTCGCAAGATGAAAAACATACCAAATATTCTTCTTTACAACGAAAATAGTGATAGTGGTATTATTACATTTAATATAAAAGATGTTTTTGCTCAAGATTTAGCTATTTATTTGAATAAATATCATATATGTGTTCGTGCAGGAAATCATTGTGCAAAAATATTGAAAGATGAACTAGGTATTAAAAATACATGCAGAGTAAGTTTTGCACTATATAATACAAAAGAAGAAATTGATCGTTTGGTAGATGTTTTATCTAATCCAAATTTAAAAGAAGAAATTATTTGATTTTTTCTTTTTTTTATGTTAAAATAGCACCCATAAGGGGGCTATATATGGAAAAATATTGTTATAGTAAAGATATTCTATTAACACGTCAAAATTTATTAGAGGAAATAGATCTTTCTTTATTTTTTCATTCTGATTTTTTAAATGTATGTGATATCAAAAAATTGTTAGAAATGTTTGGTATTTATTCAGAATCTATAGATTATCATAATAGTACAATCATGGTTCGTTTATTGCCAGTAGGGCAAGATACACCATTACCAAATATTAGTAATCGATATTATAATCATAATGATCAATTATTTTCTACTTTTTCTATTCAACCAAGCAGTAGTTCGTTAGTATCACTTGAAGGTGAAATATTTGAAAGGTTAGATTTAAACTTAGAATCTGCTTATCAATTTTGTAAAGAACATAATTATCAAGAATTTATATATCCAGAAACGACATCTTGTATTCATTTTAAAGGAATCGAATTTAATCGTGAGAAAAAGGAACGTTATGATGAAATGATAACGAATATAGGTCCTAAAATATTATCTGATAAAGAGCAGAAAATTCTTTCTGAAATGTTTCATAAGACAAAAGATACAAAAGAGATTTACATTACCAAGGATTCTCAAAAGTTTATGTTTTATTACAATTCTCCAAATATTTTTAATAATCGTAGTGATACAAGCAGTTTATCTGTAGAAGAAATTGGTATTATTCAACAACGTATTTTAGAATTATTATCATTAAATGGACAACAAAATATGAATATTTATTTAGATACATATGATGAGTATAGAAACGATAATGAAAAATTTTTAGAATATGTTTATGCATATTTAATACAGTATAGAAAGATTGTAGCAAATAAGGGATATCAAGAAAAATCACTTCCAGTTTTGGATTCTGAAAGTTTACATACTCTTAAATTATGTATAGAAGGAAAAATCCCAAAAGGTATTTATGCTAAAATCACAATTATTTCTGATAAATTCATTCAAACAACAGAAGAAAAAAATATTGAATTTATGAAAACATTGCTCAAAAAATAAGTTTTTACATTTTCTCATTAGATATTTTATGTTATAATAAAATAGGTGAGAATATGGAAATGTTATCAATTACAATTGATGGAAAAAAGTATGAGTATGTGGATTCTATCCAATATCAAGGAAAAAATTATGTTGCATTAAGTGATGGTGAGCATATAACAATTAACGAATATTATGTGGTAAATGAGCAAATTCAACTTCTGCCAATTGATGACATCTTATTTTTACAATTAAAGGAGATGATGCATTTTATATGATTCTATATGAATTTTATATTTATGACCATTTATGTTGTATGGTTACTAAAAATGGAGAATCGACTTTACTTGAAAATGATCAAGCCATAAATCAGTTAAGAAAACTAGATCATCATTATCCATCACATATCCATGTTACTAGTAGAAATATTACTGTTGAAACTGCTTTTGGAAATTATACATTTGTAAATTATAAAGAAGTTTTTAATTCTGGCATTACAAAATACTGTCCAAATACTTTGCAAGTAATTGATCAAGAAATTAAAAAGAGTCAAAAACGCAAACACCGTCATGAACATTTTGTGAATTTAAAATTGGCAGGATTTAGTACTGCTATAGGAACACTTGCTTTGGTAACCTTAGTAGGAGCAGGTAATGCGAAGGAGCAAACACATGAACATTCTAACCAAATGGCTTCCATTTCAGAAATGGATCATGAGTTAGATACATTTATGAATTTACCTCAAATACCAGATACGGTCATTAAACTAGAAACTCCATCTAATCAAACAGAAGTAATGCCATTAATAAATACAAATCAAGATGCACAAGTTACTTATTTAGATTTTGAAAGTGCAAGATATTCTATTACAGGAGAATATGCTTATAATTTATATTATGATATGGTAAAACAAAAAGCAGAACAATGGGGAATAGACGCTAATTTAGCAATTTCTATATTAACGCAAGAAAGTGCTGGTAAAGAAACAAATTTAATGCAAATTGAATTTAATCCTTGGAAAGATCAAATCATCACAGTTTATAATTTTAATAACAATCAATATCAAAAAATTGTTCTTACTGATTATCCAGAAAATTATGCAAATCAATCAGTAACTTGTATTACTAAAGAAGATTTAATGAATCCTAAGACCAATATATCGGTTGGCTTAATTTTATTAAGACAATCGATTGATTATATGCATGGACATATTGGTGCGGGAATACAATGCTATAATTTCGGTTGTGGAAATATGAATAAGGTGTTGAAAAAAACTGCTGAAGAAACAGGACTGACAGTCAGTGAGATATTGAATGATCAACAAAATTTAAGTTTTGTTGATTATACAAATATAATAGAAGAAGGAGATCCTGATTATTTAAGACATGTGATTCGCTATGTTGAAAATATAGAGAATGGTATATCTATTAAGACGATTAATGATATGGGAGCGATAGTAGATAGTACAGTATATATTGCACCCGTTAATCAACAAACAAAATAAGTAGTTCTTGTTTTTTCTATTTATTTTTGATATACTATACAAGTATGATATAGAGGTGTGTTTATGGATTTAATTATTTTAGTTGTTTTAATTGCAATTGTTTTAATTGTATTTCGTGATACCAAATGTTTTGTTTATTTTTTAGGAATTATTGAAATTTTCTTTCATGCAATGACATATGTGGCAAATCATATTGGAATTCCAGAACTGAGTCGATTTATTATCAATTATATTCCATCTTCTATTTTAGTGATTATTAATCGTTATGCAAATGGATTATTATATGATATATTGGCGTGGTTGTTTGTACTTAACTTTTTTGTTTTAGATTATTATTTAATTAAATATTTGTTTAAAAGAAAATAGATGCCTTTTTGGGCGTCTTTTTTTTTCGACAAAATATGATGAATTAAAATGTTATTTTATTTTTGGTGGGATTATGCGTACATATTATTTATTTATGATTAAACCTGAATATTATACACTATATAAAAATGACCCAAGTGTGCTATATCAAACATTATATAATTTGTATCATTTAAAAAAGTCTAATTTTTCTTATGGTATTTCTTTATTTCAAAGTTTATGCCAAATATTTTCAGTAAAATTATTAAAAAATTATATACAAAGTAAATATAAATATGATATTGTTGGGAAAAAAATGAATTTACATTTTCCTTTTGAAAAGGTACAAGTACAAATTAATTATTCTTGTGTCATTATCAAATCAAATGTTAATTTTCCAGAAATATTGAAAGTATTTTATATTTATGATAAAAAGATTTTTGTGTGTGATTTTGAGAATAAAGATTATTTTTGGTTAAGCAAACAAATCCAGAAAATAAAGTAAACTTTTAACACAATCTTCATATATTGTATTAGGTGATTATCATGGATAAGATGGTGGAATTTAAAGCATTTGTAAAAGGTAAACCAGAATTAATCTCATATGTACGCAGTGGAGAAATGTCATGGCAAAAATTTTATGAAATCTATGATTTATATGGTGATCAGCCAGAGGTATGGTCCTCATATCAAAAATCAGTTTCTCAAGAAAATAAAGAAAAGGTAGCTACATCATTTGGATTAGGAGAATTTTTAGGTTGGTTAAAAACTATGGATTTAGATAGTGTACAAAATGGGATTAATAGTATGCAAAGAGTATTGGGTGTATTACAAGATTTTGGAAATAAAGACAATATTGAAAAACCAGAATATACACCAAGACCATTATACAAACATTTTGAGGATTAATGGCATTAGAATTACAATTTAAAATTAAAAATAATCCCAATTATCTAAAATATTTAAGAGAAAACTCCTATTGGTATAAATTATTAAACCGTGATATGAATTTATTTCCAAAATTTGAAGAGGAAGTAAAAGAACAATATGGCCTTCGTCCGGCGGACCGTATTACAAAAGCACTAGAAACCTTTGAAATGGTTCAAAATCTTCTTGCATCACTTAAATAATGTGATAAAATAAAAATAGAAAAAATCCTACATTGTAGGACTTTTTAAAAGGGGAGTAATTTGTAGTGATGAAACATCACATTTATAATATTTTCATATTTTGAAAAATTATACATAAAAGGAGTCAATATGCGAATTATTAGTGGAAAATATAAAGGACAACAATTAGAAGGATTTACTCTTAATGGTACAAGACCTACTATGGATCGAGTAAAAGAATCTATATTTGGAATGATTCAAACTAATATTAAAAATAGTATTTGTTTAGATCTGTTTGCTGGTAGTGGTGCTTTGGGTTTAGAAGCACTTAGCAATGGTGCTAATTCGTGCTATTTTGTAGATCATAGTGAACAAGCTATTCAAACAATTGAACAAAATATTAAAAAGTTAAAAGTAAATGAAATATATGTGATATTAAAACAAGAATATGATCAAGCTCTTCGCCAGTTTTTACAAAAAAATATTTCATTTGATGTTATTTTTTTAGATCCTCCTTATCAAGAACATTTCATACAACCTTGTTTAAATATAATTGAAGAGTATCATTTATTGAATAAAGATGGAATTATTGTTTGTGAGTTTGAACAAGAAAAATTTACAAGCGGATATACTTGTGTGAAAGAAAAAAAATATGGTAGTAAAAATGTAATTATTTATCAATATAAGTAGTCTCACCAAAAGAATATTAAATATTCTTTTTTTTATTTAGAAAAGGATATTTCTTTTTTTTCTTTTATGTTATAAGTGAGGAGGTGAAATTGTTTGTGAAAAAGTATCCATATGTTCATCAAGATGATAGCAATAGTTGTGGAATTGCTTGTTTAGAAATGGTAATCAAATATTATAAGGGATATATTCCTAAGTCCATTTTAGCTCAATATACACACACTTCTAAAAATGGCACTACTGCTTATCATATGATTGAAACATTAAAACATTTTGGATTTTCAGCAACTGGTGTGTCATGCGATTTAAATGAAAATCTAGATATTGTATATCCTTGTATTGCGCATGTTATTCTGGACAATACTTATTTACATTATGTAGTTATATATACTATAAATTGGAAAAAACAATATGTTATCATTGGAGATCCAGCAAGTAAGATATACAAAATGAAATTAGATCAATTTTATCAAATTTATAATCATACATTAATTATATTATATCCTATACAAAAAATACCTACCTATCATAAACCAAAGTCAATAGTAAAATATACTTTACTCATTATTCGCCATCAATGGAAAATGTTTATACCAGTATGTATTCTTTCTTGCATTATTTTTTCTGTTTCTATGATAGGCTCCTTTTATATATCTATTTTATTAAACACTCCTTACCATTTTTTAATGATCGCATTTTTCTTATTTTTGTTGATTGAAATTAGCAAATATATTTGCACTTATTTACGTAATATGTTGATGCAACGATTAAGTGAAAAACTATCATTTATGATGACTACTACTTCTTTTTCACGAATGATGCAACTTCCTTATATACAGTATCACAATCTTCCCAGTGGAGACTTTATGTCACGTATCCATGATATTGAGCAAGTTCAAGAAGTCATATCGCAGGTAGCTTTTACTATATTGTTTGATGGCTTATTATTTATATTATCCATATTACTTTTATTTATTTTACAACCAAAGAGTGTCATAATATGTTTATTTTTGGCAGTAGGTTATAGTATACTGATTTCTCATTTTCGTCCAAAGTATCAAAAACAGGTACTAGATTTAGAGCAGGGAAATGTAAAGATGTATTCTTATATGTTAGATTATGTTCGTGGATTTGAATTTGTGAAAGGTCTTTCCATTACAAACTCTGTCATTCAACGATTTCATCATATGTATCAAAATTATACGAATCAGGTATTAAAATTTCATCAAGTGGTTGAAAAAGAAATGTTGATTCGTGGTATTTTGGAAAGTGTTTGTTATTTATGTTTTCTTTTCTTCAATTTTCTTTTTTATACAAATGGAACACTTTCAATTGGATTGTTATTTGCATATCAACTATTATTTTCTTATATTATGGAACCAATGAAAAGACTTGTTGATACCGATTTTTTATTGCAACATGCTAAACGTTCTTTTGAACGCATTGAAAGTTTGCCATTACCTACCACTCCAAGAACTGGTATAAAAGCGGTAATCCAATCTATTACGTTTCAAAATCTTTGCATAACAACGGATACTGATATTCCAATTTTGACAAACGTTGATTGCCATTTTCATATGGGAGAATTAATTCTTTGCAAGGGTGCAAGTGGAAGTGGGAAAAGCACATTATTTAAATGTATCAAGGGATATTATTCTGTAGAAGGTAGTCAATTATTGATAAATGGAGCATCTTATCAACGGTATGACGAAGAATATTTACAGAAACAAATTTTATATATCAGTCAAAATGAAACTCTAATAATGGGAACACTTTATGATAATATTACGTTAGGTGAAAATGTTGATGTTCATAAACTTCAAGCTATTTTTCAATTATGCGAAATTGATAAGATTGTGGAAAATCAACCATTGAAATATCAAATGTTTATTGAAGAAAATGGATCAAATTTATCTGGTGGAGAACGGGCTAAAATTATACTAGCACGAACTCTTTTAAAACCATTTCATGTATTATTGATTGATGAAGGTTTTGAACAAATGGACGTTAACTTAGAAAGACGAATTTTAAAGCAATTACAAATTCGCTATTCTAATTCTATTATTGCTATTATTTCACATCGAACTGAGAATATGGATTTATATGATCAGGTGATTGAATTGGATCATGGGAAGATTGTATGTAAGTTAGAAAGGAATGATGGACATGTTTAGACGTTTGTTTAAAGCGGTGGTAGCACTGATATTTTTTATAACAATGTAGGAGGGAGATTGAAATATGCAATTGTTAAGTGAATATGAATTAAAGCAAGTTGTAGGTGGCGGATTTTCTTTAGGTTTAGGAGCTTTAATTGGCGCAGGAATTGTTTTCTTAGTTGGATTTATAGATGGGTATGTGAGACCTTTAGCATGTCGAACTTAAAAGTATTAGAAAAAAATGAGTTGCTTGAAATTACAGGTGGAGCGATTTCAGGTTCACTCATTAGTGCATTTGTGCGTGGTATTAGTACAATCTTAGATCTTGGTAGAAGTTTAGGAACTGCGATTCGAAGAATTCAATTAGGACAATTTTGTGCATAGAGATACATTTGTATCTCTTTTTTTGATTTCTGATGAATTTTATTGAAAAACCTAATAAAGCGTGTTATAATAGCTTTAGTTTCAGAAGGGAGGGAATCTCATGACTAAAGTTATCGTTCAAAACGGAAATGTAGATGGTGCACTTAGAGTTTTTAAACAAAAAAATTTAAGAAGCGGCCTCCTAAAAGAAGTACGTGAAAGACAAGAAGGTTATTTGAAACCTGGAGTAAAAAGAAGAAATGCGAAAAAAGAAGCTATAAAAAATAGTAGAAGAAGACAAAGAGAAAATTATTAAAAGCCATATAGGCTTTTTCTTAATAAAGGAGAATTTATGAAAGAACAAATTTTAGATGATTTAAAGAATGCAATGAAAAGTCAAGATAAAGAGAAATTATCTGTTATTCGTATGTTAAAAGGTGCGATTCAAATGGAAGAATTAAATCAGAAAAAAGAATTACAAGATGATGATATTATTGGAATTATTGCAAAGCAAATTAAAACAAGAAAAGAATCTATTTTAGAATTTGAAAAGGGAAATCGTCAAGATTTAATTGATCAAGCAAAGGCAGAAATTGCTATTTTAGATGAATACATGCCAGAACAATTAAGTGAAGAAGAAGTCATAAAAGAAATTGATAAAGCATTTGAACTACTAAATCCAACTAACTTATCTGATATGGGTAAAATAATGGGATATTTAACACCTATTTTAAAAGGAAAAGCAGATATGGGTGATATTAGTAAAATGATTCGTGAACGTCTTGCTAAATAAATAGTAAATGATCTTGCAATATCATTTTTCATTTGATATAATAAATATGTCAAATAAATCATAGAATAGTTTGTAGTGAGCAAAAATATAAAGTATGCTTTTAGCAAACGGGGGGGGGTAACCCCTTTTTTTATTGTCTAAAGGAGTGAAGAAATATGAAAAAAGGATTTACATTGATTGAGTTACTTGCAGTAATCGTAATATTAGGAATTATAGCAGTTATCACAACCCCATTAATTATGGGGGTTATTGAAGATGCAAAAAAGAATTCTGCTATCCAATCTGTCAATGGCTTACTAGAAGCAGGAGAACAATATCAAATAGAAGG
>CANQAF010000021.1 GCA_947588975.1 uncultured Bacilli bacterium | reverse complement strand
ATGGTATAATTATTAAAATGTTAATTTCAGTTGACAAATTTCCAACTCAAACAGGTAGATTGCAACTAAAATAAAATATATACTTTTGGTGTGAGGTGAGGAAAGTGAATAATTTAGGGGAAAGATTATTTAAGCTAAGAAGAGATAAAAGATTATCTCAAGAAGAAGTAGCAGATAAATTAAATGTTACAAGACAAACAGTTTCGAAGTGGGAAACAGATCAAAGTATGCCTGATTTTGATAAAGTTGTTCCTTTATGTGAATTATATGGTATAACTACTGATGAACTTTTTATTGAATTAAAAGGAAAGGAAAATTTTCAAAATAATGAATTTATTATTGATATAGAAGAAGAAAAACTAAAAACAAGTAAAAAAGCAAAAGGCATCGCCATTAGTGTTGTATTATATTTTTTGGGAGTTGTATGGACAATGATTTCAATTCCAGTTATGAATATGAATCCCATAGTTGCATCTGCTATATTCTTACTTATTTGTGGAATAGCAACAGGTATCATAATCTATGTATGTATTAAATATAAAAAAATAAAAACTCCTAAAGAAACAGAAACTGATAGATTAAGAAATCAAATTTCAGATGTAGTAGCAATCATAGTTACTATTATATATTTAATTATTAGTTTTAAAACTATGGCTTGGCATTTAACATGGATAATATGGGTAATATTTGGTTTGTTTGAAGAAATCTTAAAATTAATATTTATGCTAAGGAGTTATAAAGATGAAAAATAAAAAATGGATTATAACTTTAATTATTTTATTATCTATTATTATGGTAGTCCTTTCAATATTTTTCGTTGATCTTTTACGAGGCGAATTTAGATTTAAAGGTTTTAGAATTGGCTTACAAAATAGTAATGAATTGATATTAGATAAAACTTATGAAGAAAAATTTAATAATATTGTAATAGATGCCACTACAAGTGAAATTTATATAAAAAGATCTAATACGGAAAATATTAAAGTTGTAATTTATGGTGAAAAAGATTATACTGATGTTGCAACCAATCTTGATTCTTTAAACATTAAAATAAATGAAAAAAATTGTATAGGATTTTGCTTTAATCAAAAATCAGCTAAAGTAGAAATATATTTACCAGAAGAGTTTAATGGGAACATTGATATTAAAAATGATTATGGCGATATTTCTATTGATGAATTTTTAAATGCTAATATGGATGTTGAAGAGGATTGTGGAGATGTTAAAATACTTGGTGGTAATATCGTTAAAGTAGATAATAATTATGGGAATATAGAAATAGAAAAAGCTAATACATTAACTGTTAATGAAGATTGTGGGGATGTTGTAATTTCAAGTGTATTTGATGCAACAGTAAAAAATAGTTATGGAGATATAAAAATTAAATCAGTTGATAATTACATTCATCTTGAAAATGACTGTGGCGATATAGAACTTAATAATATTAATTTGAAAAAAGATTCTTATATTAAAAATGATTATGGCGATATAGAAATAGGTAATACAAATGAATTATTTATTGATGCCAAAACAGATTTAGGAAAAGTAAAAATTAAGAACAATTATAATAAGTCTGATATTACCTTAAAAATAGAAAATGACTGTGGCGATATAGAAGTAAACAATTAAAAGAAAATAAATAGCAAATTCTATATGAGATTTGCTTTTTATACATGATATTTCAAATTTGTTATCTGAATTAAGAATGAAAGATTGAGGTCACACTAAAATTAGGAGGAAAGTATGAAGAAGTTAAATAGGAAATGGATGATAATACCTATCACATTATTCGTAATCGTTATTACTATTATTGTATTATTTGTTATTTTCAACAAATTGGAAAATGATCAAAAAGTTAATTATGAGTACGAAGTATATATCAATATAAATCCATTCGTAAAGTTAATGATTAAAAAAAATTGTGATGAAACAAAATGTGGTATACCATATGTTGTAAGTTATGAATTAATCAATGAAGATGCAAAGAGAATATATGTTGATACGGATATTAAAAATAAAACAATATATGATGCCATTCAAATTTTAGGAAATACTGCAAAAGATAATAATATCGAAGTGGCAAAGGTAGAAATTTATACTAAATATAAAGATTTAACATTTAATCCAGATGATTATGATTGGGAAATGGATTATAACATAGTAACACAAGAAGAATTAGATAAAATAGAAGAAGATAAAACCATTGAAGATCCAAATGACCCAATTATTACAAAAGAATTTAACAATATAGAAATAAAACCATATATATTTGCTAGTTGTACTAATCCAAATAATCCAAATTGGTATTTAGATGGTGAACCAGACCCAAGTACAGTTTATTTACCAACAATGCAAGATGGAATCATGATGATAGAAACAACAGGATGTAATTACGAATTTGGTGAATTTGGCAGTAATATATCATTAGAGTCTGAAGGCTATCCACTAGCAAAATCTATATTTCTAAAAGGGCCAAAAAGTAAAGTGGAACAAATGAAAGTACTTAGTATTAATCCGGAATACGCTGATAGAAATATTGCTGTTAATTTATTTCTATTTGTGAATACTCCCCAAGATGGCAGATATAACATTGAAGCTGCCGTTTTAAACAAAGATATAGAGGTTATCATTCCAGAAGGAAGTGATATGAAAGTGAAATTTAGAAGCAACGCTATTTCTAAAGAATTTAATGGATTAACTGTTAGTAATACCAATTTACCTGCATATGGTTATTATGATTTTAGAGAAGACTATATTTTACAAACTAAGTATCATGTAGATAAATGGAGTAATGTACAATTTCCTTAATAAAATACATCAATAAAATTCTTACAAAAATAGAAAAAAAGTGTTATAATAATTTCATTGAGCAAAAAAATATTAAGTCAAATTATTATCAATGTGTAGCAAATATGCGTAAGTCCAATTGTATAAAGACTTGCGTATTTTTTCTGCTCAAAAATAATTTGATGGAGGTATTTTATGGAAAAAATGGATTTAGGAAAGTCAAACATTTCTAAATTAATTAAAAAATTTGCTATACCATGCGTTATTAGTATGATTGTAGCAGCTCTTTATAATATTGTTGATCAGATATTTATAGGTTGGAGTGAAGCAGGTGCATTTGGTAATGCGGCAACTAATATTGTTTATCCTTTTACTGTGATTGCACTGGCTTTTGCTTTATTAATTGGTGATGGAACTGCCGCATTATTTAATTTATCATTAGGTGCTAAAGATACAGAAAAAGCAAATAAATCTGTTGGAAATGGTGTAATCCTTTTAATTGTTATATCTATTGCTTTGACAATTGTTGGTTTCATTTTTCACGAGCAAATATTAAAAGTATTTGGTGGAAATCCAGATGAAGTAGAATGTTATCAATATGCAAAAGATTATTTAAAAATTATTTGCTTTGGGGTACCATTTTATATTATAGGTCAAGGTTTAAATGCTTCTATTAGAAGTGATGGTAGTCCTAAATATGCAATGGTAGCAACCGTTGTTGGAGCAATATCTAATATTATTTTGGATCCAATATTGATCTTTGTATTTCATATGGGTGTTAAGGGAGCTGCAATCGCTACTATTATTGGCCAAATGCTAACTTTTATAATCAGTGTTTTATATTTAAGAAAAGCCAAATTTTTCAAAATAAGTAAAGAATCTATGCAATTAGATCCATTCATTTGCAAAAAATCTATTACTTTAGGTATGGCATCTTTCATTACGCAACTTGCTATTGTAGTTATTATTGGAGTTGCTAATCATTTAGTGAATCAATATGGATATATGACATTATCATCTTCTAATGAAATCTATGGGGTAGTAATACCACTTGCTGTGATCGGTATTTGTATGAAAGTATTTGGCATTGTTATATCTATTGTCGTTGGTGTTTCTTTAGGAGGAATGCCAATTATTGGATATAATATGGGAGCTAAAAATATGAAAAGAGTTAAAGAAACCGTAAAATATATTCTAATTATTAATCTGATTATTGGTATGGTCGCATTTATATTTTTTGAATTTTTACCTGATTTTATTATTCATATTTTTGGTAAAGCAAATTCCTATGAATATATGGAATATGCACAGTATTGTTTAAGAATATTTTTAGGTGGAATTATATTAACTTGTTTGACAAAATCGATGTCTATTCTTTTACAATCTATGGGATCCAGTGTAAAATCAACAGTATTAGCACTTGCAAGAGATGTCATTTTCTTTGTACCCTCAATTATAATAATTGCAACTATTTCTAAAAGTGTTGTAACTATGTTATGGAGTGCCGTAATAGCGGATGTTTTATCATTTATTGTAGGGATACTATTATTAAAAAATGAATTGAAGAAAGGAGATATATTATGTACAAAGTAAATGATTATGTGGTTTATAAAAAAGATGTGTGTCAAATAAAAGATATCAGAAATAATAAAATGAATGGGCAAGATTACTATATTTTAGTGCCCATTGATGATGAATCTTTAATTATTGATGTTCCTGTAGATAATAGAATGGGATATTTAAGAAGTATAATAAGTCAAAAAGAGGCGGACTCTTTCATTCAAAATATTTGTAACATAGAACCAATAGAAAATATTGAAGATAAATATATAGAAAAAACATATAAAGATTTATTACATAATGGTACACATGAAGATTTAATAAAAATTATTAAGACCACTTATTTAAGAAATTCTGATAGAATAAAAAATAATAAAAAAATAAGTGATAAGGATAATGATTATTTTAATAAGGCAGAAAAGTATCTGTATAATGAACTTTCAATCGTTTATCATATGAATTTTGATGAAACCAAAAATTATATTATTCGTAAAGTACAGGAAACTATAAAATAGGTTTATGATAAATTTTAAGCAGTATTTAAAAACTGATTTCATTAAAATTTTGAAAAAATTAACAAGAACAATGATATAATATTCTATGAAAATAATTGTGAATTTGAAAGGAAGATATTTATGTGTACAGCAATTACATATCACACCAAAAATCATTATTTTGGTAGAAATTTAGATTTAGAATATTCTTATCAAGAAACCGTTACAATTACTCCTAGGAATTATCCTTTTCATTTTAGAAAAGTCAATGATATATCTAAACATTATGCTATGATTGGAATGGCTTATGTAGCAGATAACTATCCATTATATTATGATGCAGTCAATGAAAAAGGATTAGGTATGGCAGGGCTGAATTTCCCAAATAATGCCGATTATAAAGAAGAACAAAATGATAAAGATAATATTGCACCATTTGAATTTATTCCATGGGTATTAGCACAATGCACTAATTTAGAAGAAGCAAAATCATTATTAAATAAAATGAATATTGCTAAAATTAATTTTAGTGAACAATTACCAGCTTCTCCATTACATTGGATTATTGCGGATAAAGAAAATTCAATTACAGTAGAATGTGTTAAGGAAGGATTAAAAGTATATGATAATCCAGTAGGTGTACTAACGAATAACCCAACTTTTGATATGCATATGTTTCATTTAAACAATTATATGGCGTTATCTACGGAACCACCTGTGAATCATTTTTCTAAGCAATTACATTTTGATACATATAGTCGTGGAATGGGTGCTTTAGGTTTGCCAGGTGATTTATCTTCCGCTTCACGATTTGTTAAAGCTACATTTACGAAAATGAATTCTTTATCTGGAGATTCCGAATCAGAAAGTATTAGTCAATTTTTCCATATACTAGGTTCTGTCGAACAACAAAGAGGTTGCGTACATATGGGGAATCATCAATATGAAATTACTATTTATAGTTCCTGTGTAAATATGGATCAAGGAATTTATTATTACACCACTTATGAAAATAGCCAAATTACAGGAGTCGACATGTATAAAGAAGATTTAGAGGGTAGCAAACTCGTAAGTTATGATTTAGTCAAAGGTCAACATATTTATATGCAAAATTAAAAATGATGATCAATAGAAGTAAACGTTTATAAAATTGAGAGTTTATTCTCTCTTTTTATTTGATATATAGTATAATATTGATATAAATGAGGTAGTAATATGATAGAACGTGAATTATTTGAAAAATGTACGATTTTGTATGATCAGTTAATTGCATATGGTTTTCAAAAAGAACATAATCAATATATATTATCAAAAGTAATATTAGATGGTTCCTTGCGTGTTGAGATTACAATATCTGATTCTGGTATAGTTACTGGAAGAATTTATGATGTTGAACTAGGTGAAGAATATACTCATTTTAGAACTTTTAATGCTACTGGTGAATTTGTCTCACAAGTAAAAGAGGCATATCAAAATATTTTATTGGATATTAAAGAATGTTGTACAGAGTCAAAGTATTTTATGACGAATCAAGCTAACCGGATTACCCGTGCTATCATAGAAACATATCATGATTTACCAGAATTCGCATGGGAAAAATATCCAAATTATGGTATTTTTAAAAACCCACATAATGGTAAATGGTATGGGTTAATCATGAATATTTCTAAAAATAAAATTGATATTGGTGACGAAACTGTGGAAATCCTAAATGTGAAATTAGATCCAGATCAAATTCAAACATTATTAGAACAAAATGGATTTTATCAAGCATATCATATGAATAAACAACATTGGATTACTATTTTATTAGATGATACGGTTTCAGATCAAAAAATTATGAGTTTAATTGATGAAAGTCATCAGTTTACCATTTTTTAGATATCAGTTTATGATTGTAAGAAAATGAATGCATATTCGTTTTTTTTTAACCAATTTATATAAATATCCTGATTGCTATATTGTACACTGTAAAAAAATATAAAATTTTTAAATTTACCATTGCGAAATTATATGAAAATGATATAATATCGGTAACAAATGCAGTACATTTCTGGTTATAAACTGCATAAGATAATTTGACTTTTATAAAAGTTGTTAGGATGTGAATCGAAAAATGAAAAAGTATAAAAAAATATTAATTAGAACATTATGTGTTACAGTAGGATTGATGGCATTATTTGTCAATGTAAGACCGTTACTTGTATCTGCCAATCCAACAGTAAATTCAGATCATGTTTATTTATCCGATTTGAAATGGGAATCAGCTGTCAGTGGATGGAAGGATCAAAGAGCACTTAAAGTAGATCAAAATGAACCTGGAAAATTGATTTCACTTTTGGTAGAAGGAAAACAAAAATTCTTTTTACATGGTGTTTTTGCCCATGCTACTAGTACGGTAATTTATGATATTAGTGAGTATACCAAAAAAGGTTTTGATACATTTGCTGCCTATATTGGTGTTGATACTTATGCAAGTTCCAATGGAAATGGTGTAAAATTTGAGATATCTGTTTCCAATGATAAATCTAATTGGACGGAATTAAAAACGACTGGCATTATGAAAGGGGATACAAATGCCGAAAAAATTTCTTTAACTATTAGTAATTATAAATATTTAAAATTATATGCTTATGATTGTGGAAATCAATCATCAGACCATTCTGTTTACGCAGATGCTATTATTTATAACTCTTCTACTTATAGCCCAAGATTAGATGCCACAGTGGATTTTGTGAAAGATGTATCTGTTTATGATGCAGAATTAAAGAACCATTCTGCTACGGATATTCTGAAAGATTCTAATTTAGAATTAAAATTGTTACAAAGAACTTTAGTGAGTCGTGTTGGATACCAAATTCTTCAAGCATATGCAACTGATAGTCAAGAAAATGAAGAAACGTTAAAATGGTTATTCAACGATAAAAATGTGTTAAAAAAATATATTACGGGTGGAGAACCATTAGGAAACTATATTAGTTCTTTCAATGTATTATCTAAACTTTATCATACTTATAAGGCCGATTTATCCAGTGAGCATAAAGACGTATTTTTGACGATGATGTTAGCTATTTCTTTAACTCATTCCAATACAGTCGCATTATGGGTGAGTGGCGAAAATGGGGAACCTGTAACGTCAGATCCTGTCGCACGTTATGCAGCATTTAAAAAATTATATACGAAAACTGGATTACCGGATAATTATCAACCTACATTTGATATACAAACATTTGAAGCATTGACTGTAGAAGAAATGCGTTGGGTGGTAGATTCTCGTTTAAGCGATGAAGAAATTCCATGGCTAAACTGGTATAGTAGTCGAATTCAAAAAGAAGGAGAAACAACTAAATATGACGGTCGTAATCAAGATCATACACCTAGAAATCCTTATACTTATATTCAATATGCAGATGGATGGAGTTATCATGATAAAGAATATTATAAAGAGGGAACTACATACTGTGGAATGAATTATTTAAATAAAAATCAAACTGGATATTCTAGAGGATTAAGTTGTGAACAAGAATATCAATTATCTAAATGGGGTGTAGGAACTACATCTACTGCCAAACCAAGATTATGGATTATTTGGGAAGAAGATGGTGTTTGTGGAGCAATATCTAAAACTGGAGAAAATCTAGAAGGCTCTTATGGAAATCCATCTGCTGTTACAAGACAACCTGGTCATGCTGCTTATTTGGTTATGTCAAAGAAAAAAAATGAAGATGGTACTTTTACGACCAAATGGAGCATTGGAAATGATGTATCTGGTTGGGCAAAATCTAGTGGTACTGAAAAGGGCGAAAGATTACCATTAAACTGGGGAACGACTACAAATGATTATGCTTCTTATTACAATGGAAGTTATGTCATTTTAGCACAACGTGCCATTGATCATTTCTCTGATTATGAAAAGGCTTTAGAATATAAATTAATTGCAGATATATATGAAAATGATTTAGCAAAACAAAGAGAATTATATCGAGCTATTGTAGGAACGCAGGATGCAAATAATAATAAAGCAATTAATACTGGTGGGATTCAATATTATAATTTTGATGGATGGTATGGACTTGTTCAAACTTATTTAAAAGATGGAAATATGACATCTCATGATTATTATAAATTGGCATATGAAATTATGGCAAACTTTAAGGAATTTCCACTTGCAATGCATGATTTATTAAATTTAATTGAGAAAAAAATTACAGATAGTAGAGAGTCAATGTTAGAAACGAGTGCTTATCAAAATGTTTTGAAAGAATTATCTACAACACCAAATGATAGTACAGTATATTTACAAGGGCAAGCAGTAAGACAAGTGGCACAATATTTACTAGGGTTAGAAGAAGAACAACCAATTTCTTTCTCATTTGATGGTGCTAATGCAAATAAGATTGTTTTATCCACTGCACAACCTTTTGAATATTCTTTAAATTATTCTTATAATACAGAAAGTCAAAAAGTATCTGGTGATTGGACAACAGTATCAACAGGTACTAGTATTGATTTAACAAGTCAATTGCATCAAATTAATTCAACAAATGATATTGTTGTTCATATTTTAGGAGATCAAGATAAAGCACCTAATAGTGATAGTATTACAATTATTGATATTCAAGAAAATCAGATACCAAGCGGGCTATATGCGAATGAATTAGAAAATAAATTAATTGGTTGGTCAGATACTATGGAATGGACATTGACTGATCCTAATACAACAACAGGTTGGACAAAATTCAAAGATGCTTTGCCAGATTTATCTGGACTTAAGACCGTATTTGTTCGTGATGGTGCGCATGGTAATATCCTAGCAAGCGATTATGTAGAATTTACGTTTGAAGCAGATCCTGCATTAGATCCAACAAAAGTTTATATTCCAAATTCTAGATTAAGTGCTACTGCGTCTTCTAGACAAAATAATGGTGAACACGAAAATAAAGCACTAGATGGAAATGCAAATACTATGTGGCATACATATTGGGATGGTTCTGATAAGGAATTGTGGATTAATATCAAGATAGAAGGTGGAGCAAAACTATCTAAAATTGAATATATGCCACGTCAAGACAATTCATCAAATGGCCGTATTACAAAAGCATTGATTCAAACTAGTATAGATGGTGAAAATTGGACTACAGTTGGAAATGATGTAATTTGGGCAAATGACAAATCCACAAAAACATTTATTTTAGAAACACCAACTCAAGCTAATTATGTAAAACTCAAAGCATTAGAAACTGCTGATGGTACTAATTATGCTTCTGCTGCTATGTTTAACTTATATGAAAACAAAGTACCAGATACAATTTCAGTGAATGATTTATCTGTTAGTTATATGACGAGTGGATTTGTATATAATGGGGAAGAAAAGAAACCAATTGTAACAGTCAAATATCAAGAAAAAGAATTAATTTTAGGGGAAGATTATACCATTGCATACCAAAATAATATCAATGCTGGTACAGCTAAAATAATTTTAACAGGACTTGATATATATGATGGTACCAGAGAATTAGAATTTACGATTGCTAAGGCATCATCTTTAGAAATTACTCCAGAAAAACATATGGTTGCAACTGCTCAAGCAAAAACGGTAAGTGATCTTGTATTGCCTACAAATTGGGTTTGGGAAGTTCCATCTACTTTACTTGTATCCGGAAAGACCATTACAGCAAAAGCAATCTATAATGGATCTGACAAAAATAATTATGAAAATACAGAAGTGGTTATTTCAATTACGCAAGAAATTGGTAGTCATCCAGTTGTTAAAGGAAATAACGAAGTAGAATATGATTTAGCAAATGAAACAACGATCAATATCAATGATATTCTTACTGGTATTACAATATCTGATAAGGAAGATGGTAAAATCGACATTACAGATATTCAAAAAGTAAAAGTTACTTATGATTGGGAAGGAGATTTTCCAACACATGTAGGTACTTACCATATTTATATTTTGGTAACAGATAGTCATGGAAATCAAACTGATTTTACGATTCAAATTATTTTAAAGGATAGTCAAGCATCTCAGGTAGATATTAATGATCATTTTCATATTGATATTGAAGCTGACCATTTAGAATATACAGGAAATGCCCAAACACCAAATATTGTGATTAAAGATTCTTATGGTCATATTTTAACAAAAGAGGTTGACTATACATTAGAATTTAGTAATCATATTTATGCGGGTATAGCGACTGTTAATATTAAGGGTATTGGTCTTTATACAGGTTCAAAAACATTACAATTTACGATATTAAAAGCATCCAAACCAACAATTCAACCAGATGCTACTATTGCAGTTTCTGAAGCTACTACTACTTTAGCAGATATTCATCTTCCTGATGGATGGCAATGGATTGATGAAAATATAGAATTGGTAGAAGGTGAGAATCATATTAAATTGGTTTTCCTTGGTGATGAAAATCATGAAAGGTATGAAACGGAAATTATTGTGGTAAAAGAAATACCTATCATTCCTGAGCAACCAGAAGAACCTGAAGAACCACCAGTATCAGATACACCAGAGGAATCTAGTACTCCAAATCCTCCACAACCATCACAAGATAATTCTTATGTACAATCTAATTCGCAATCTTCCACTAGTAATATAGATGATGATCATTCTTTGATAGAAGAGTCAGAATCTAAACAAATAGAGGAACAACCGGTAAATAAAGAGGAAAACAAGCAACCAGATCAACAAGCAACAGAAATTAAAAAAGAGCATAAGATAAAATGGTATTATATTGTAACCCCATTTGCAATAATATCTTTGATGGTAGGATTTATAATAAATCGAAAAAATCATATTTAAAGTAACAACTAAAAAGGTTGTTACTTTTTTGCTTATATGATACATAAAATAAATTAAGGAGGTAATTATGGATATCTATAAAAAAGCTTTAGATAAAATTAAATGTGATGAACAGTGTAGAAATAATTGTTTGAATGGTTCAGGTATGATGGGTCCAACAGGCCCAACAGGACCAGCTGGTCCTGTAACATCTATTTTAGGCACTTTTTCAAGTATTGAGGAATTAGAAACAGAATATCCAACGGGAACAATTGGAAGTGCTTATATGGTTGGAGATGATCTATATGTTTGGTCTGATTCTAGCCAAGAATGGATCGATGTAGGGAATCTGCGTGGCACACCGGGAGAACCAGGTCCGCAAGGTGTAGAAGGCCCACAAGGGGAACAAGGCCCACAAGGGGAACGAGGTCCTCAAGGTATTCAGGGTATGAATGGAGAGCCAGGTCCGCAAGGAGAACCAGGTCCTCCCGGTCCACAAGGTCCACAAGGGGAACAAGGTCCAATTGGAAAACAAGGGGAAAAGGGAACAGATGGGACTAGTGTTACAATATTAGGTTCCTATAGTTCTTTACAAGAATTACAGCAACAACATTCATCTGGTTCCCCTGGAGATTCTTATTTAGTAGGAACAGATTTATATGTTTGGTCGCAAGAAAATAGAGAGTGGAGAAATGTTGGTGTGATCCGTGGACCGCAAGGAGAACCCGGTGAAACGGGGAAACAAGGTGTTCCAGGTCCAACAGGAAAACAAGGAGCAACTGGACCCACAGGTCCAAAAGGAGATAGGGGTCCACAAGGCCCACAAGGGGAACAAGGATTGCAAGGAATACCAGGCCCACAAGGAGAACAGGGACTTCAAGGTGTTGCAGGAGCAAGAGGCCCACAAGGTCCACAAGGTGCTCCAGGTCCATTAGATGTTCCAACAGCATATTTTATGACATCCAATGAGTATGCGACTGGAGGAACAGAAAATGTTCCATCAGATGGAAGAGTTCCTTTGGAATTAACTATAATGGATATGGGAAGCCGTTTCTATCTTAGTACTGAAAATAACACAATTACATTTATGGATGCAGGAATTTATAAATTAGATTTTTTTATTCAAGCGCGTACACAAAATTCTGCTAGTGGAGTCATTTCTGTAGGATTTAAAAAGGCATATGAAAGTACTGTCTATGCAGGAAATACTGTATATGCTAATTCTACAACTCCTACGTTAATTGTTGGACATGGGATGGTCAATTTGCCATATGGAAAAGAAGTATTTGAACTGGTAAACTTGGGAAAAACACCATTTGTATTAGCTAGTCCATCAGGTAATTATTTATATAGTGAATCTTCATTTGCGAATCCAGTTGTGAGTATCATGATTCAAAAGATACAATAAATTGTAGAAATTTCATTTCTACTTTTTTAATGGTTCAGTTGTGAATAAATAGCGAATGTGATAAAATAAAACCAGTTGAACAAAGTATATTAAGCAACTGGATAATATATAATAAGATGATAATGGTAGGTGAATCTATATGTATGATGTAATTATTGTAGGAGCTGGTCCTGCGGGTCTTACTTCCGCAATTTATACAAGAAGGGCTGAAAAAAAGACTTTGGTTTTAGAAGCAATGAGTTATGGTGGTCAAATTATTAATACGTTATCTATTGATAACTATCCTGTTGCACCACATATTTCAGGATTTGATTTTGCCACCAAATTGTATGAACAAGCAAAAGATTTGGGAGCTGAAATTGTATTTGAAAAAGTAGTGAATATTCAAAATTATGATACCTATAAAGAAGTGATCACAACTAAGAATACTTACCAAGCGAAAACAATTATTTTAGCAACGGGTGCTGAAAATAGGAAATTGAATTTACCTAATGAAAAAGAATTTGTTGGAAAAGGTATTTCATATTGTGCAACTTGTGATGGAGCTTTTTATAGAGGAAAAGAAGTTGCTGTACAAGGTGGTGGGAATACTGCTTTGGAAGATGCCCTTTATTTATCTGATATTGCCAAAAAAGTTTATTTAATTCATAGAAGAGATACTTTTCGTGCTGATGAAACTTTCATTCAACAAGTGAAGTTAAAAGCAAATATAGAGCTTGTACTGAATAGTACAGTTACTCAATTAAATGGAAATGATACATTAGAAAGTATTGTAGTTACCAATTGCGATGGAACGGTTAAAACGATACCAGTAGATGGTTTATTTGTTGCAATTGGACGTGTGCCTGAAACAGAAAATTTTAATCAATTAATTCACACGAATGATTTTGGTTATGTTATTGCAGGTGAAGACTGTCATACAAATGTAGATGGAATTTATGTTGCGGGTGATAGTCGTACAAAGAGTGTTAGACAACTTGTAACTGCAACAAGTGATGGCGCAGTTGCTGCTATAGAGGCAATTCATTATTTGAATCATGTTATAATATAACGGAAGAGACTTATAGCCAAATACAATATTTGGTTGTTAGAAAATATAAAAGAGTGGTGGAGGAATCAATATGTTTCATTTAGATGGGAAAGTAGTTATTATAACAGGCGGAACAAGAGGAATTGGGTTAGAAACAGTTCGCGCTTTTTGTGAACAGAATGCCAATGTAGTACTCTTTGGTTCTAAAAAAGAAACCGTTGAAAAAGCAATTGAACAGTTAAAAATGGAAGGCAAAGAAGTAACTGGATATTATCCAAATTTAAATGATGAAGCAGAAATCGAACAAGTTATCCAAAAAATATATCACATGTATGGACATATTGATATTTTGGTGAATAATGCTGGCATTTCCGCCAACAAAAAAATAGAGGATACCACGAGTGAAGAGTTTGTAAATTTGATGAATATCAATGTTAATGCTATGTTTTTAGTTACAAAAGCTGTTGTACCTTATATGAAAAATCAAAAAGAAGGTGTAATTTTAAATACTAGTTCTATGGTAAGTATTTATGGTCAGCCAACTGGTGTTGGTTACCCGACAAGTAAATTTGCTGTCAATGGAATGACAAAGTCTTTAGCTAGAGAACTTGCTCCATATCAAATTCGTGTGAATGCTGTAGCTCCAGGGGTTATTGAAACAGATATGGTTGCATCTTTGCCAAAGGAAGTAATAGATCCTATTATTGAAACAATTCCACTTGGTAAAATTGGAAAACCTCGTGATATTGCTAATGCTTTTCTTTTTCTTTCTAGTCCTATGGCAAGTTATATTACAGGTGTAATATTACAAGTAGATGGTGCTGCTCATAATTAAATACTATTTTAGTAGTATTTTTTATTATTTTCTTTTGTATTGGTCGAAAACGTGTTATAATAATATTGTTTCATTGCCCCATAGCCAAGCGGTAAGGCATCGGACTCTGACTCCGACATTGCGTTCGTTCGAATCGAACTGGGGCAGCCAATTAGATTATAACCATTATATGGTTTTTTCTTTTTATGATATCAATATATTGAAAAAACAAAGAAAATCAAGTAAAATTGAAATAGCGTTAAGGAGCGTGGGACATATGACGAATCATGATTTAGCAGAATTAATATTTCCTAATATTACAAAAACAATTGAAGATTATGAAAAAATATATCCAGAAAGAAATTTAAAAGAGGGTGAAAAAGTCACTCGTTTTGCCCCTTCACCTACTGGATTTGTACATATTGGAAATTTTCAAGCAGCAGTGATTGATTATGTAATGGCCAAATCATCTGGTGGTATTTTTTATCTACGTAATGAAGATACGGATAAAAGTAGGGAAGTTGAAACAGCTATTGAAAAAATTATGCAAGTTTTAAGATTCTATGATATGGAGCCAGATGAATATGAATATAAAGGAAAAATTGTTGGAAATTATGGCCCTTATATTCAAAGTGAGCGTAAGGAAATTTATCATGCCTGTATTAAATACTTAATTGAAATTGGTCGTGCTTATCCTTGCTTTTGTGAAAAAGAACACTTAGACCAAATGCGTGAAAACCAAGAAAAAAATAAGATGCGTACAGGATATTATGGCCGTTATGCTACTTGTCGTAATTTATCAGTTGAAGAAGCAGTTGCAAATATTAAAGCAGGTAAACCTTATGTTATTCGTTTTCGTTCTTTAGGAAATTTTGATGATCGTTTTTGGTTTGATGATTTGGTAAGAGGAAAACTATATTTGAACCAAAATGATCAAGATATTGTGATTATGAAGTCTGATAATTTACTCCCAACTTATCATTTCGCACATGTGGTAGATGATCATTTTATGCGTACGACACATGTTGTTCGTGGGGAAGAATGGCTTTCTTCTGTACCTGGGCATATTGAGTTATTTGAGGCATTTGGTTGGAAACCTCCTAAATATATTCATACACCGCTTATTTTGAAACAAGATGGGGACATTAAACGTAAAATTAGTAAACGTAAGGATCCAGAGGCATCTATGAGTTATTATATGGAAAAAGGATACCCTACGGAAGCTGTCATCGAGGCACTTATGACAATTGCTAACTCTAATTATGAAGAGTGGCATACTGCGAATCCAGATAAATCTTTTCTAGAATTTGATTTTCAACCAAAAAAGATGTCATCTTCTGGTGGTGCATTATTTGATTTAGATAAATTAAATAATATTTCTAAAAATGTTATTTCCAAGATGAATAAAGATACATTATATGAATTATCTTATTCATGGGCCAAACAATATTCTGAATTATTAAAAAATTTAATTGAAATGGATCCAGAATATTATAAAAAGATTATTAATATTGAAAGAGAACAAAAGAAACCTCGAAAAGATTATGAAACATATGCTTCTATTCCAAATGAGATTTGGTATATGTATGATCATTTATTTGAAGAATATCATGACTATGATTTCCAAAAGATTAGTAATCCAAATGAAATCGCAATGATTTTAAAAACATATATTGAAAAATATTACCAAGATAGTGATGATAAGGATACGTGGTTTGATAAAATCAAACAATTAACTACCGAATTAGGATATTGTGCTGATATGAAAGCATATAAGGAAAATCCGGATGCATATAAAGGTAGTGTTGCTGATATCAGTACTGTCATTCGAGTTGCGCTTACAACACGTTCTATGACACCAGATTTATATGAATTATTAAAGTTACTCGGCAAAGAGCGTATTCAAAAGCGTTTTGCGAAATTTTATCAATAAGTCTACATGAGTAGACTTTTTTTGAAATCTGATAAAAATGATTGGCAAGGTCATTTAAATTATGGTATACTAAATCTGTAGTCGAGTGATTACAAATTGACTCGTTGGTGAAGTGGTTCAACACGCCGCCCTCTCAAGGCGGTATTCACGGGTTCGAAACCCGTACGAGTTACCATGTCATTGAAATCATTGTAGAAATGATTTTTATATAGAGGAGAAAATATATGAAAAAAATAATTGGATTCATGCTGCTGATGGTTATAACTTTATCTTTAGTAGGTTGTGGTCAAAAAAATATAGAAGGTAATTTATCTGATTTGATGGATCAAATATATGCAGAAGTTCCAGAAGATAAAATTCCAATTTTTTTAGAGAAAACAGAAATTACAGAAGAAAATGTAGAAAATTTTTTGGGTAGTAAAGATATTGAGTTTGAAGAAGCATTGGTTTCAGAACCTGGTATTAGTTCAATTGCCCATTCTGTTATTTTAGTGAGAACGAAAAAAGGGGCAGATGTTGAAAAAGTAAAATCCCAAATTAAAGAAAGTATTAATCCTAGAAAATGGGTTTGCGTTTGGGTAGAAGACGAGGATGTTATCATTGATAATAAAGGGAATTTAATTGTTGTCATTATGACAAATGATATTTCCGAAGAACTATATAATGGATTTAAAAAATTAAAATAAGTCTTCTTAGGAAGACTTTTTCTTGAGAGGAGAATAGGATGCTTTTTTCAAGTATTTCTTTTTTATATTATTTTTTACCAATTTTATTATTGGTTTATTTTATTGTACCAAGTCGATATAAAAATTTCGTATTACTCATTTTTAGTTTGCTTTTTTATTTTTATGGGGAACCTCGTTATATTTGGATCTTATTATTTTCTTGTATATTGAATTATTTGGTGGGACACCAAATAGGAAAGCATATGCATACCAAATATGCAACTGTTATGTTAGTGTTTTCTATTTTGATGAATGTAGGATTATTACTGTATTTTAAATATACAAATTTCTTGATTACAAATATCAATCAAATTTTCTCTACTGATTTTTCATTGTTAACAATTGTTATGCCAATTGGCATTAGCTTTTTTACTTTTCAGACATTAGGATATGTGATTGATGTATATTTAGGGAAAGTGAAATACAGTACCAAATTTTTAGATTTTGCAACTTATGTAACTTTATTTCCACAATTGATTGCAGGACCAATTGTACGTTATACTACAATTGAAAAAGAGTTACAAGAAAGAACACATTCTTATTCCTCATTTGCAAAGGGAGTACAAAGATTTGTGATCGGATTATCTAAAAAAGTATTGCTTGCGAATGTATTAGGAGAATTTTGTAAGCATTTAGATTCTATTTCTACAGTTTTATCTTCTTGGTTGCATGCAATTGCATCTACTTTACAAATTTATTTTGATTTTTCAGGTTATTCAGATATGGCTATTGGACTTGGACTCATGTTTGGTTTCCATTTCTTAGAAAATTTTAATTATCCATTGATTGCAAAATCGATTACAGATTTTTGGCGTAGATGGCATATTTCTTTATCTAGTTGGTTAAAAGATTATGTGTATATTCCTTTAGGAGGTAGTCGTGTTGCTTATCCTAGATGGATTTTGAACTTATTTATCGTATGGTTTTTGACAGGTCTTTGGCATGGCGCTTCTTGGAATTTTATTTTGTGGGGACTTTATTTTGCAATACTGTTATTGATTGAAAAGACATTTTTATTATCCCACTTAAAAAAGCATCCAATGATAGCCCATTTATATACAATATTTTTTGTAATATGTAGTTTCGTCATATTTAATTGTGAAAGTATAGATTCGATTGTGATTGCATTTCAGAATTTATTTGGGATTCATCATTTACCATTTTTGAATCATGAAACGCTATATTATTTGCGAAGTTATTTGTTGATACTGGTGACTGCTATGATAGCGGCGACTCCTTTATTGATGAAATGGATTACTATGTTAAAACAAACGAAAGCAAAATTTCTATTCACTATATTAGAGCCAATGTTTTATATGATACTTTTACTTACTTGTACCGCTTTTTTAATTGATTCTTCTTTTAATCCATTTTTATATTTTAGATTTTGAGGTGACCTATGAAAGATAAATTCGTTACATATTCCTTTGTACTTGTGATTGGTGGATTTTTCTTATTTAATTTATTTGGAAAAGATGAAACTATTTCTACGAGTGAACGTAGAACATTAAAACAATTTCCAAAAATAACATGGGATTCAATAGTAAGTAAAAAGGCAATGAATGATTTTGATCAGTATGCTTTAGATCAGTTTGTTTTCCGTGATGTTTTTCGTTCGATGAAAGCACATACTGTTTTTGATATTCTTCATATGTTAGATTTTAATCAATACTATGTTAAGGATAATATCATTTTTAAAAGTGAGTATCCTACGAATGAAAATTCAATTCAACAATTTATTTCTAAATTATCTGATATTCAAGAAACTTATTTACAATCTAACCGGGTATTTTATAGTATTATTCCAGATAAAAATTACTATATGAAGGATACTTCTTATTTGAATGTTGATTATGATAGATTATATAAGCTTGTGATCGAAGGACTTCCTAATATGGAATGGATTGACTTAAGAGATGTTTTATCTATTGATGATTATTACAAAACCGATACGCATTGGAGACAGGAAAATTTAGGTAAAGTAGTGTCTACGATTGGAAGTCACATGGGTTTTCAAATCAATTCTACTTATCAGAAACATTATTATACTCCTTTTTATGGTGTTTATTATGGACAGGTAGCATTACAATTACTTCCAGATGAACTCATTTATGTTACGAATGATATATTAGATCAAGTAGTCGTGACTAATTATGAGAAAAATAGTGTTTTGTATGATACAAGCAAATTAGATAGTATTGATCCTTATGATGTATTTTTATCAGGATCAACGCCTTTTGTTGTGTTAGAAAATCCAAATCAATCAAACGGAAAAGAATTGATTTTGTTTCGTGATTCGTTTGGAAGTAGTTTAGCACCTTTATTAATAGAAGCGTATTCCAAAATTACTTTAGTCGATATCCGTTATATTACATTAGAACAATTAGAAAAATTACTTACTTTTCAAGATCAAGATGTATTATTTTTATATAGTACACTACTTGTGAATAATAGTAGTAGTTTAAAAGGATAACTAATTCCTCAATTGTATTTATTGAAAATTCATGTTAAAATGATTGAGGAATTGCAGAAGTGGTGGAATTGGTAGACACGCAAGTTTCAGGAGCTTGTGAGATTTCTCATGTGGGTTCAAATCCCATCTTCTGCACCAGAATGATTAATACTCGGACTTTTAGTTCGTGTTTTAATATTTTATTTTTATGATATAATAGTTATAATTTACTGTAATAGAAGATAATGGTTAACTTCAATTAGTGTTAAAATTCTACAAGGTCAGGTAATAGTATGAAAATAATAGGAATAATTTTAAGAGATTATGAAACAAAAAATGGTGGATTAGTATATGGAGTCAG